>VXME01000111.1 GCA_009861545.1 Acidobacteriota bacterium
CTGCGCCGCAGAACGCAGCGCAGCGAAGTGCCGCGGCGCAGGGTCATGGAGTGGGGGGGATGGGCCGAAACGGCGAGCCAGCGAGTCGTTTCGGGGCGCTAGGAGCCTGCGGCGTGCGCGATGAGACGGCGCTGCGGGGGGCGGTCTGGCGCCGCCTGGAGTGCGACGGCCCGGCGGCGGAACGACTCCGCCGGGAGCTGTCGGTGCACCCGCTCGTAGCCCGTCTGCTCGTCCAGCGCGGCGTCTCGGACCCGGACGCGGCGCGCCGGTTCCTGCACCCCAGCCTCGACGATCTGCACGACCCGTCTCGTCTCACGGACCTCGACCGCGCTGTCGATCGGCTCCTCCGCGCCGTGGCGCGACGCGAACCGATCGCCGTGCACGGCGACTACGACGCCGATGGCGTCAGCTCCACCGTCATGCTGCGGCGCACCCTCGAGCTTCTGGAGGGTGACGTGACGCATTTCATCCCCGAGCGCCTGCAGGACGGCTACGGTCTGCATGCCGAGACGGTCGAGCGTCTGCATGCGCAGGGTATTCGGGTCATGGTGTCGGTGGACTGCGGCATTCGCAGCATGGACGCGGCGAAGCGCGCCGGCGAGTTGGGTCTCGATCTGATCGTCACGGACCACCACGAGCCGGACGCGGCCATTCCGCCGGCGTTCGCGGTGCTGAATCCGCGCCGTCCCGACTGTCCCTATCCGGACAAGGACCTGGCCGGAGTCGGCGTGGCGTTCAAGCTCGTGCAGGCGCTGTGCCGGCGTACCGGCCGCACGCCCTGGCTGCAGGGCTTCGTCAAGCTGGCAGCCATCGGTACGCTTGCCGACGCGGTGCCGCTGCGGGGCGAGAACCGCGTTCTGGCCCGGGTCGGGCTCGACCGCCTGTCAGCGGGCCCCCACACGGTCGGGCTGCAGGCGTTGCTGGAGGCGAGCGGACTGACCGGGCGCAGGATCGCCAGCGACGACGTGGCGTTCCAGCTGGCGCCGCGCATCAACGCGGCCGGCCGCATGAGCTCGGCGGATCTCGCGGCCCGGCTCCTGCTGGCGACGGGCGCCGCGGCGGCGGGAGAGGCACGCGAGCTGGCCGGTTCGCTGGACGCCGAGAACGCACGGCGGCGCGAAGAGGAGAGCGAGATCGTGGCCGATGCCCGCAGGGTCATCGAACGCGATCCGGACATCGGCGCGCAGAACCTGCTGGTGGTGTGGGCCGACGGCTGGCACCGCGGCGTGATCGGAATCGTGGCATCGAAGCTCGTCGAGACGTTCGGCCGGCCGGCAATCGTGCTGTCGGTGGACGGGGATGAAGCGCACGGTTCGGGCCGGAGCATTCCGGGATTCGATCTCCTCGCCGCGCTGGAGCACAGCGCCGACCTGTTCGTGCGCTTCGGAGGGCACAAGCAGGCGGCCGGCATGGCGATCGAGTCGCGGCGCCTGAAGGAAATGCGGCGCCGGCTGGCCGCCTATGCCAACGAGAGGCTCGATCCGCGGGATCTCGTACCGCGGCTGACCGTGGATGCCCCGTTGGCGCTCACGGACGTGCGCGAGGGGCTGCTTCGAGATCTGGCCGAGCTGGAACCGTTCGGCAGAGGGAACCTGCGGCCCGTGTTCCAGGCCGAGCCGGTCGAGGTTTCGGAGGGTCCCCACACGATGAAGCAGAACCACCTCCGCATGACGATCCGGCAGGGACGCGCGGCGTTTCCGGCCGTCGCCTGGAGAGCGGCCCGGAGGGCCGCCGTCCTCGAGCGGCACCGCGCCCGGCTGCGCCTGGCGTTCTCGCTCGACCGGAGCACGTACAAGGGAAACGACTTCATCCAGTTGCGCGTTGCCGACGCTATCGGGCTAGAGTGAGAAGACGATGGCATCGTGGCAACGTCCGGCCCGGGTAGCGCTCGCGTCCTTTGCGGTGACGTTCGGCATCACGTTGCTGTACAGCATGCCGAACCGGACCGCTCCGCCCGCCGCGCCCGGGGGCGCCCCGGCCGATCCGCGGGCCGTGATCGCGAGCAGTGGTGCGCGCATCACGCTCGGCGACGGCTCGGTGATCGTGGCGGATCGGCAGTTCGCCTACGACGACGGCTCCGCCCGGCTGGTCGGCGTCGAAGTGATCGTGCCGGCCGGCGAGGATCGAACCGACTTCCGGATTCGCAGCGGCGAAGCGTCCGGCGTCGAGGAGACGGGGGAGTGGCGGCTGTCCGACACGGTGACGATCGAGACGGGAGACGGGCTCACCGGCAGCACCTCGGAGGCATCCTATGCCGATGCCACCGGCCTCGTCGCGATGCCCGAGCCCGCGGCTTTCGAGCAGGGCTGGATGCGCTTGGCCGGTGACGCCGCGCGCTACGATCGGCGCCGCGGCTTCGTGCATCTCGATCGGCGGGCGGTCGTCGAGTTGCGGCTCGGAACGGGGGGCGACGCGCCGGGTGTCCGGATCGCTTCGGACAATGCCGAGGTGGATCGGCTCGCCGGGCTCATGTGGTTCAGGGACGCCGTGACGGTCGAAGCGGACGAGCACCGCATGCAGTCGGACGCGGTGATCGTGCGCTTCGGTGCGGACGCGTCGCGGCTCGACGTGATCGAGCTGAGCGGGAGTGCCCGCGTTCTCGGTCGGAGGGCTTTCGGAGAGATGTCTGCCGAGACGATAGGCGTCTCCTATCGGGACGGCGAGCTGGGGCGTATCGTCCTGACCGGCGACGCCCGAGTTCTGGGAGGCGGCACGGGACCGGGACAGCTCCGCAACCTGTCGGCGCCGCACATCGAGGTCGACTACCGCGGCGGCGCGCCCGAGCAGGCGGCGCTGCGCGGCGGCGCGCGTATCGAGCTCTTCGGCGATCGAGCCGGCGCACCCGGGGTGGCGATTGCCGGCGGCTCGATGGACGTGGCGCTGCCGAGTGGCGGCGCGGCAGTTGACGAGCTCCACGCGCAACAGAACGTGACGCTGGAGTTGCCCGCGCACGAGGGCACCGTCCGGCGCATCCAGGCGCAAGCCCTGCAGATCGGCAGGGACGCAGGGGAGGGGAATCGGACGGCGGCCGCGGTGGACGAGTCGCCCGCGCCTTCGACGACCGGCGCGGGCGGCGTTGCGAACGGCGCCGGGCAGGTCGCGGTATTCGACGGGAGCGTCGAGTTCCGGGAAGCCGACACGCCGTCGGCGCCCGCTGCGGACGAGCGCGTCATGCGGGCGGATCGGATGGAAGCCGTCCTGTCGGAAGGGCTCGCGCAATTGATGGAGACGCGGTTCATCGGAAACGTCACGTTGCAGTCCGGACATATCGGCGCGGAGGCCGATGAGGCGAGCTATGCGCCGGACGCCGCGCTGTTCACACTGCTCGTATCGGACGCGACGGATCGAACGCCACGCCTCGATGATCAGCGGGGATTCGTGCAGGCGGAGACGATTGCCATCGGTCTCGACGGACCGAACATCGAGGCGCTTCGCGACGTCAAGGGCGTGTTGGCCGCCGTGGAGGCTGACGGCTCGTCCGCCACCGTGCGCCCCGGGCTCTTCGCCGCGGGGCCGCCGATACACGTCGTGGCGGGGCGGTTCGTCTACGACGCGGCGCAGTCCCTGGCGACGTATTCGGACGGCGCCCGGTTGTGGCAGGGCTCCACCGAGTTCCGCGGCCAGACCGTGCTCCTCGACGAGACGACGGGAGACATCTCCGCCGAGGGATCCGTGCGCACCCGCACGACCATGCTGCAGAACGACGAGACGATCGACGACGTCGTGGAAACGACCACCGAGGGCCGCGCCGGGACGCTGTTCTTCGACAATGGGAGCCGCCAGGCCACCTACACGACGAACGCCGTGCTGAGCAGCCCGGGGTTCAGCCTCGGCAGCGATGCCATCGAGCTGTTCCTCCACGACGACGCCCGCACGCTGGCTCGGATCGAGGCCGACGGGGAAGTTGCGCTCGAGCTGGACGCCCGCAGCGTGACCGGCGACTCGCTGGCGTACGAGGACGGCGAGGGCCGCTACGACCTGACCGGCGATCCGGTTCGGGTCGTCGAAGAGATGGAGGACGGGTGTCGAGAGACCACGGGACGGACCGTGACGTTCTACGCGAATGGACAGTCGATATCCGCCGACGGGCAGTCCGCCGAGCGGACCGCGTCCAGCAGCGCGAGTTGTCGCTAGCGTGTCCCGGTTTCCAGCCCATCGAAGCGTCCGAATCATGGCTCTCCTTAAGACCCTCGGGCTGACGAAGTCGTACGGCAGGCGAACCGTCGTGCGCGACGTCAGCCTGGATGTGCGCCCCGGCGAGGTGGTCGGACTGCTGGGACCGAACGGCGCCGGCAAGACGACGACCTTCTACATGGTGGTCGGGCTCACGGCGGCCGATTCCGGCCGCGTGGTGCTCGACGGGCAGGACATCACCGACGATCCCATGTACGTCAGGGCCAAGCAGGGGATCGGCTATCTCCCGCAGGAGCCGTCCGTCTTTCGCGGGCTCACGGTGGAGCAGAACGTCCTGGCGATCCTCGAGACGCTGAAGCTCTCGCGCGCCGAACGGCGCCGCCGGGCGGCCGAGCTGCTGGCCGAGCTCAACCTGACGCCGCTGGCGGCGGCGCGGGCGCATTCGCTGTCCGGCGGCGAACGGCGCCGCGTCGAAATCACCCGGGCGCTCGTGATGTCGCCCTCCTTCATGCTCCTCGACGAGCCTTTCGCCGGGATCGACCCGATTGCCGTGAGCGACATCCAGGCGATCATCTTTCACCTGAAGGAACGCGGGATCGGGGTTCTGATGACGGATCACAACGTGCGCGAGACGCTGCGGATCACCGACCGCGCCTACATCATTCACGATGGCGGCGTGTTCAGGAGCGGGACGCCGGAGGAGCTGGCAAGCGACGAAGAGGTCAAGCGCATCTATCTGGGCGCGGGATTTCGTTTGGACTAAGATCGAAGAAGGTGTTCCCCCGGCCGCCCAGGCATCGATGGCCATTCAGCAGAAGCTCCAGACCCGGCTGTCGCAGAAGCTCATTCTCACCCCGTCGCTGCAGCAGGCAATCAAGCTGCTGCCGATGCCGACGGTCGAGCTCGTGGACTACATAAACCAGGAGATCGTCGAGAACCCGGTACTGGAGGAGATTTCGGACGAGAGTACACCCGCGGAACCCGCCGAGCAGGCTGAAAAGGCCGATACGGATCGGAGCGATACGCGCGAGGCCGAGCCTGCTGCCGACCAGCAGGACGCCTGGGAGGATGCGGACTACGAGTTCTTCGGTGACTACCTGGATGACGGCTATCGCGCCCGCACGCCGACCGAGGTCAAGGAGCTCCCGCCGATAGAGAATACCCTGTCGACAGGCACGTCGCTGTCCGACCATCTGCTGCGCCAGCTTGGAGAGCAGACGGATGACGACCGGTTGCGGGAGATTGGATCCGCGATCGTCGGCAACCTGAACGATGACGGCTACCTGGTCGCGTCGATAGACGAAATCG
The DNA here is from genome assembly GCA_009861545.1 of Acidobacteriota bacterium. Taxonomy (NCBI): domain Bacteria; kingdom Pseudomonadati; phylum Acidobacteriota; species Acidobacteriota bacterium. The sequence goes on from VXME01000111.1 coordinate 5,443, forward strand.
CCTCGATGGGGCCGTGGCCGATCACCGAGGTCGAACGCGTGCTGGCTCGCGTGCAGACGCTCGATCCCATCGGTGTCGCGGCGCGCGACCTCCGGGAGTGCCTCCTGTTGCAGATGGAGCAGCGCGGCCTCGGAGGGACGCCGTGCGAGACGATAGTCCGGGAGCACCTCCACCTGCTGCAGCATGGCCGGATGCCGGAGCTCGCACGCAAGCTCGACATGAACATCGCGACCCTCAAGGAGCACGTCGAGGCACTGCGCCAGCTCGATCCGAAGCCGGGCAGCCGGCTGAACCCCGTCGAGTCACGCTACGTCATTCCCGACGTCTCCGTCATCAAGGTCGAGAACGACTACGTCGCCGTGCTGAACGACGACCGTGTGCCGCAACTTCGAATCAGCCCGGTGTACCGGCGCATGATGAGCAAGGCCAGCCGGAGCTCGGAGGAGACGCGCGCCTACGTGAAGAAGAAGATCGAGTCCGCGAAGTGGTTGATCAAGTCGGTGGACCAGAGGCAACGGACCATCCACAAGGTCGCGACGAGCATCATTCGCTTCCAGCGCGGCTTTCTCGATCACGGCATCGAGCATCTGCGTCCGCTCGTGCTGCGCGACGTCGCCAACGACATCGGCATGCACGAGTCGACCGTGAGCCGCGTCGTGACCAACAAGTACATGCATACCCCGCAGGGCGTGTTCGAGATGAAGTACTTCTTCCACAGCGGCATCAACAGCGCGTACGGTGAGACGGTATCGTCCGTCAAGGTCAAGGAGCGCATCCGCAAGATCATCGCGCAGGAGGACGCCCGGAAGCCGCTGAGCGACTCCCGGATCGTGCGGCTCCTGCAGGACGAGGGGCTGGTGCTGGCGCGGCGGACGATCGCCAAGTACCGTGAAGAGTTGAAGATCCCGACGTCGAGCCGGCGTCGCGAGCACTATTGACAGGTCCGAGGAGTCAGCAGCGGTGACCGACGGGGAAGCGACGAGGGTAGAGAAGCCGTGGGGCTACGAGCTGATCTGGGCGAAGACCGGACGCTACGTCGGGAAAGTGATCCACGTGCGCGCCGGGCACGCACTCAGCCTGCAGTACCACAACCGCAAGGAAGAGACCCTGCTGCTCTGGAGCGGGCGGCTGCTCTTCGAACTCGGCCCGGCGGGTCGGACCCGCAGTTGGGAGATGCAGCCGGGAGACCGGGTACACATAGCCCCCGGAACCGTGCATCGGATGACTGCAATCGACGACAGCGACGTGTTCGAGGTGTCGACTCCGGAACTCGAGGACGTCGTGCGGCTCGATGACCGGTACGGCCGCGAGGGCACGACCGACGCCTAGCGCCGCCAAACCCGGCGCCACGGCACCGCGTTCGGCCCCAGCCCCCACCTTCCCAGGAGCCTGCGCCTCGCCACTTCGCTTCGCTGCGTTCTGCGGCGCAAGCTCCTAGCAGTCTGGCCGACCTCAGAACGGAATGTCGTCTTCGGTCAGATCGGGACCGCCGCCCGGCGCCCCCTGCTCGGATGGGGCCGGCGCCTGACTCCGGCCATCCCCGCCGCCCTCCGCGCGCCGGCCGCTGCCGTCGCCCCTGCCGAGCAGCACCACGCGATTGGCGCGGATATCGGTCGAGTAACGCTTGTTGCCGTCGCGATCATCCCACTGCCGTGTCCGGAGGCTCCCTTCGACGTAGATCTGTCTGCCCTTCAGCAGGTATTCCTGCAGGGTCTCCGCCTGCTTGCCCCAGACGTCCACCCGGTGCCACTCGGTGTGCTCCTGGCGTTGCCCGCTGTTCTTGTCCGTCCAGGTCTCGGTCGTGGCGAGACTGAAGTTCGCCACCGCCGCGCCGCCGGGGGTGTAGCGTAATTCCGCATCCCGGCCGAGATTGCCAACGAGAATGACCTTGTTCACGCTGCCCATGGTGCCGTCACCCGTGTCCTTCCGAAAAGTTGGTTCACTGGCTCAATCTGTCAAGCAATTGCTGTGCCAGAGCGGCCATCCGACTGTCCGGATAGTTGGTTACGACCAGGTCGAACGACTCCCTGGCGCGATCCGGTTCGCCGAGGCGATCGAACGCCAGCCCCCGCTTGTACGCGGCCTCGGGAACCTTGTCCCCGTTCGGATAGTTCATCACGACCTGTTCGTAGGCCTCGACCGCGCCCTGAAAATCGCCCTGCAGGAAATAGGTCTCACCGATGTAGAACGCGGCGTCATCGGTCATCTCCGAGCGTGGATACGTCGAGACGTACGCCTCGAAACCGGTGATCGCCAGCGCCCATTGACCGGAGGCGTAGTCGGCCCAGGCCGTGTTGTACAGCCGCTGCGGCGAGCCGCCGGCGACCACGGGAGCGGCCGGGGCGGGAGCGGCCGGGGCGGCCGCCGCCGAGTCGGGTTGCGCCGTCTCCGTATCCTCCGGCAACCCGGTTGTCTGAACCGGCATCGGTGGAATCGAGATACGCAGCGCTTCGACTTCCTGCGAGAGTGAAGAGATTCGCACGTTGGTTTCGTCGAGCTTCTCCCGCAGTACCCGGGTATTGGAGCCCACGTTGTCGATCACCAGCCGCTGATCGGCGAACGCTCGTCGCATCGCCGTTTCGAGCTCTTGCTGATTCGCCGCGAGTGTCTCGATGGCCTCCACGATGCCGTTGAACGCCAGGTGCAGCCGCATCGACTGCTCGTGCAGCATGCGAATGTCCGCCATGAGTTGCTCGTGCTCGCGGTCCGCAGCCACGGCGGCGGTCGTCGTGAACGGGAGCGCGAGCAGGAATCCAGCCGCGATGCGTGTCATGAGAGCATCTCCCCTCGGGCCGCAGCCTCACCAGGCACGTTCTTCGCCAAGGTCTCAGGCGCCGCCCGAACTGTCGTCGAGGTGTGCTCGATACTGTACCCCGCGGGTGAGCCGGGCGTCATGCGACTTCCGGGTTCTCATTGGCCGGTGACGACGAAGTGGGCTCGCCGATTGGCGGCCCAGGCATCCTCCGTCTCGCCCGGCACGAAAGGGAACTCCTCGCCGTAGCTGATGGTCTGCACCCGACCGGGCGAGATCCCCAGGTTGACGAGATGATCCCGGACGGCGTACGCCCGCCGCTCTCCGAGCGCGAGGTTGTACTCGGGCGTCCCCCGCGAGTCGCAGTGTCCCTCTACTGCAATCACCCACAGCGGGTTCTGCACCAGGATGGCGGCATTGGCCTCGACGGCCGCTCTTCCGGCCGCGTCGAGCTCGCTGCTGTCGTACCCGAAGAACACCGCCTGCAGCGGAGCCTCCCGATTGATCTCCTCGAGCGGCCGGGAGGCGATGTTCTCTTCGGGCAGCGGAGGCGGCAATGGCAGCGGAGGCGGCGCAGCATCCCGCACCGCCGGCGGCTGCGGCCTGACCGGCGCCACCTGGCGTGCTCCCGGCGGCGGGTCCGGACGCTCGGGTTCGACGGGCGCCGGGTTACGCACGCAGGATGCACCGAGCAGGCCCACGAGAGCCACGCCGATCAGAGTGCGGCGCGGCAACGATGATTGGTATGCGTTCATCTCTGTCCCTCATCCGGCGTCGCCCCCCGCAGCGGAGGCTCCGTCGCGTCGATCATGCCGGCGGCGGTCACCGTGACCAGCTCGGCATCTCGTTGTTGCCCATGTAAGTGATCTGGCGCAGCCCCCGTCCGTCCCGGCCGATGACGAAGATCTGCTTGCTGCCGCTCCCGCGCGTCGACGAGAACACCAGGTGCCGGCCGTTGGCCGAGTAGCTCGGACTCTCGTTCGTGCCCTGTCCGAAGGTGAGCTGCCGCACCTCGTTCGTCGCGAGGTCGACGACCTTGATGTCGTGACCGGGCCCGGTGCGCGACGAATAGGCGATCTCGTTGTACGGGCTCGGCGACCATGTGGGGCGATCGCAATAGGACTCGAACGTGATGCGGCGGAGACCGGCGCCGTCGACGCCGACGACGTAGATCTGCGGCGATCCGGTGCGGTCCGACGTGAACGCGATCTGGTGCCCGAGCGGCGACCACGTGGGGCTGGTATCGATCGCCGGGTGATTGGTCAGACGCCGGAGGTTCGTGCCGTCGACGTTCATGACGTACAGCTCCGGATTCCCGTCCCGATTGGAATTGAAGGCGATCTGGCTGCCGTCCGGCGAGAAGGCGGGCAGCCAGTTGTGCTCGCGCTCGTTGCCGGCGGCCGGCGTCTCCAGCCGCCCCTCGTAGATGTGGGAGACGACGATGTCCTGCTGCCCGGAGCGGTACGACGTGTACGCGACCGCGCGAGCATCGGGCGTCCAGGTGGGCGTGACGTTGAGCGACCGGGTGACGGTCACGCGCCGGACGTTGGCGCCGTCGTAGTCGGATACGTAGATCTCCTTCGTCTGCCGATTCGGCACGAGCCCGAGCACCGACTCGCTGTCGCGATCGGAAACGAAGGCCAGATGACTGCGCGCGATGCCCTCGAGGCCGCGTTGCTGGCGGTGGATCTCGTCGGACAGCGCGTGCGCGTAGAGGCGAACGTCGCGGTACGAGCCCGTGTACTCGACGCCGAGGGTCGAGTCGAGCGACCGCACGTTGAACAGTCTCGCCCGGACCAGCAGTTGCCCGTCCGGCTGCCGCTCCACCGAGCAGCTCACGACCCCGTCCGCGCCCAACTCCTGCCAGGCATCCAGCGGCAGGTCCGTCAGGCTGCGAGCGCGCCGAATGGTGCGATAGGTGTCGCGGGCCACCATCCGGAATTCACGCTCGAAATCGAGGTCGTCGAAGAGCACCTGGGCAATCGTCGATGCCGCGTCCAGGGTCTCCGGGTCGCTCGTCAGAGCCAGGCAGTCGGGCACGGCGAGGCGCGGCTGCGCGCCGATGCGATCGCCGATGATGAGATCGACGCCGGACCGTGCGCCCGGCGGCTGATCCGGGGACTGCTGGGCGAAGAGCAGGGCCCCGGCGGCGGGCAGGGCCAGCACGAGCGACGCGACGCGAAGAGCTGGTCTGGTGGTCATGGCTGATACTCGAAGGTAAGGCGAACGGGCAGGTCATCGTCCGGATAGTCCCGGGGCAGCGGCGGCAGAGCGCGCGTCAGCAGTACGGCGCGCTGCGCGCTCGTGTCGAGGGCGAAGTAGCCGCTGGAGCGGTCCACGCCCACGTCGTCGATCTCGCCGTTTCGTCCGATGGTGAAACGGACGACGACCGAGCCGGTGACGTGTTGATTGTTGTCCCACCGCCTGCGGATCAACTCGATCATCGTCGACAGGTATCGAGGACAGCAGAAGTCCCCGACATCGAGCTCGGCGCCGTTTCCCCCGAGCCCGCCCCCCGAGAGCCCGACGCCCATCCCTTCGACCCCCGTATCGGCCATCGCCCGTCCCTCGCGGGCCGGCGGGCCCCGGGGGCGGGGTACGAAGCGGGGCGCGGGCCGGGGCGGGGGGGCCGCGCCCGCCCGGGCCCCCCCCCCGCCCCGCCTCTCCGCCCGCCCCCCCCCCCCCCCCCCCCCCCC
>VXME01000112.1 GCA_009861545.1 Acidobacteriota bacterium
GGCTAGGAGCTTGCGCGAGCTGCCGCCGCCGCCGCCGCCGCCATCCGAGCCCACGAGGCAGTATCAGGAGCCCGGCGAGCGCTCGACGTAGCCGGTTTCGAGTGGCATGGGCATGTGTTCGACGTGGCGGCGAGGACAGCGCGGCCTCGCGTTGGCCGCGATCACGCTGACCTTGTCGGCATGTTCGCAAGCGGCGCACTCGGGTTTCGGCGCCGGGCAGCGGCACACGATCGCGGGCGAGACGATGGGTACGACGTTCGCCGCGACCGTCGTCTCCGGAGCGCGCGTCGGCGGCGTTCACGCTTCCGCCGCCGCTTCACCTGCCCGCGAGTTCGAGCCGGCCACCGTCGAGGCGGAGGTGCGCCGGCTGCTGGACGAGATCGAAGGGCGGATGTCGCACTACCGCGCCGATTCGGAGCTCTCGCGCTTCAACGGAGCGCGGACGACGGCGCCGCGCCCGATGTCGTCCGAGACACTCGGTGTCGTCGCCGAAGCCCTGGCGGTGAGCCGGGCGAGCGGCGGGGCGTTCGACGTGACGGTGGGTCCACTGGTCGAGGCGTGGGGCTTCGGGCCGGGCGGACGGGCGCCGGCGGCGCCGGACGAGGCGACGCTGGCTGCGCTGCGGGGCAGGGTCGGGGCCGAGCTGCTGGAAGTCGATCTCGCGGCGGGGACCCTGCGGAAGCGCCGCGGGGACGTCGTGGTCGACCTGTCGGCCATCGCGAAGGGCTACGCGGTCGACGCGGTCGCGGCGCTGCTCGACGATCTCGGCTTCGGCGACCATCTGGTCGAGATCGGCGGCGAGTTGCGGGCCGCCGGTACGAACGAGGCGGGAACGCCGTGGCGGGTCGCCATCGAGCGGCCGGTTCCGGGCGCGCCGGCGGCGCAGCGCATCCTGCCCCTGACGGACGCCGCGCTGGCCACCTCCGGCGACTACCGCAACTTCTACGAGCTCGACGGCGCTCGGGTGTCCCATACGGTCGACCCGCGCACCGGCCGTCCGGTCACTCATGGGTTGCTGTCGGTCAGCGTCATCGCAGAGCGGTGCAGCCTGGCCGACGCCCGCTCGACGGCGCTCAACGTGCTCGGTCCCGAAGCGGGTTACGCTCTGGCGGTCGAGCAGGGGTGGGCGGCCCTGTTCGTCGAGGACGACGGCGCGGGCCGGCTCGTCGAACGGGAGACGCCGGCGTTCATGGCCGCGGTGCGGTGGGCCGGCTCCAGGGAGAGGCAGTGACCAGCGACCAGACGAAGTCTGGCCGGATCGACACGCTCGAGGAGGTGGTAGAGTGGCACTTATGGCCCACGAGGTGATCGCAGTACTCACACTGCTGTTGTCGCTGGTCAGTGCGATCGGGGTGCTGTGGATCGCGTTACGTCTGGAACGGGTGACGGGGCGACTCGATTCCGTGGAGCAGGACGTACGATCACACGTGAACATGCCGGGGCTGCACGCGCCACGGCAATAGGCCGCCGGCCGATCTCGAGAAGAGGTTCGAACGTCTCGGATTGCGTGGGACGACTTCCGACTGGAATCGAATCGAGATGGGTCTGTTCCTGCTGACCACCGGGGTGATCGCGGGCGTCATGCTCGTCATGGCGGTAGGGCTGCTGTTCAAGTACCCCTGCCTGCGGGGTTCGTGCGGCGGGCCGGATGTCGTCGATGCCGAGGGGCGGTCGTTGCGTTGCGACGCGTGCCCACGACGGCGAACCGACGCCCAGGCCGGATCCTGACCGCCATCATCCCGCGGCAAGCGGAGTCTTCTTCGTCGTCAGGCGCGGTTCTGCGCCCGGGCCGCGTTGGCGACGGCTTCCGCGAGGTGGTCGTCCTCCCGCGGGTCCACCGACCGCAGATCCAGAAGCAGGCGCTCGTCGGCGATGCGGCCGATCACCGGCGGTACGCCGCCGCGCAACGCTGCCGCGAGATCGTCCGGGGTTCGGCCGGCGACCTCGACGGCGAGGGCGCGGCTCGGCAGCGTGACCCCGGGCGTGCTCCCGCCGCCGATGGTCGCCTCGGTGGAAGCGATGGAGACGGTCAGCCCGCCCACTTCCGCGAGCCGCGACCGGAGCGCGGCGGCGCGCGCCTCGACATCGGCGACCGGGGTCTCGATCATGCGCACCACCGGCACGTTGTCGCCGGCGCGTCCGGCGGCGTGCTCGATCAGCGTCGCTTCCAGCGTGGCGTAGGTCAGCTTGTCGACCCGCAGCGCCCGCCTGGATCGACTGTCTGGCGCGCGGCCGGCGGCTGGGCCGATCGCTGGTCCTGCGCGGGGCGCCGATGCGCCGCCGTGCCCTGCCCGCCGCACTGGCGTCGCGGCCGTTGCGGCCGGCGCCGGAGAGCGCGATCCGCGTGCCCGTCGATGCCCCGTCGCTGCTGCTCAACCGCTGGGCGGTAGGCCTGTTCAACGGCCTGTACCACCGGCGGGGGCGCGCGCATGGCGGCCCGCACCCGGTGCACTTTGATTCCTTCTTCTTTCCGCTGGATCGGATCGACGGGTGGAACCGGCTCTACGGCCGGCGCGGCTTCGTCCAGTACCAGTGCGTGCTGCCCGCCGGCGAGAGCGCCGCCGGCCTCGCCGCCCTGCTGGGTTGCGTGTCCGTGACCCGACAGGGTTCGTTTCTCGCCGTCCTCAAGCGATTCGGCCCCGCCGGCGAGGGCCTGATGTCGTTTCCAACCGAGGGCTACACGCTGGCGCTCGACCTGCCCCTGCGCCGGGGGACGCTGGCCCTGGTCGACGCCCTGGACGGTATTACGCACGCGCACGGCGGGCGCGTGTACCTCGCGAAGGACGCCTGCAAGGGCCGGGATAGCCGACAGTTCGATCATTGCCGGCGGCGCCCTGAAGGTGCTGGATCTCCCGAATGATCTCTTTACTGTCGTGTAGTAGATACGTGGTATCACGATTTAGTCACTGACAACCTGTTAACCTCATGAGCAATGGGGTTTCCTTCCTGGTTTCGTTCCCTAGGTGGTGCGCGGATGGACACAGAATTCCGCTTCGCCGCGTTCTGCGGCGCAAGCTCCTGGTGAGACCGTAGTGGCCGAGCGCAAGAACGGCATTGGAACCGCCCGGTCCCCTTCCGGGCCGGGTGCCGAGTCTCCGGCGTCGCAACCGTTTCCCTGGCTACTCGTCCAGAAGATCACCGTCCCGGACCGCGTGGCGGCGTACGTCCATCGCGCCGAGCTCGTGGACCGGGCCATGCCGACACGCCGCCCGCTGACGGTGCTGAAGGCGTCCGGCGGTTTCGGCAAGACCACCCTGCTTGCGGAGTGTTGCCGCGAGTTGCGCCGGAAAGGCGTGGCCGTCGCCTGGGTGTCGTTGGACGAGCGGGACGAGCCTGCCGTGCTCGACACCTACATCGCCGTGGCCTGCCAGAGCGCCGGCCTGGATCTCCTGGACGTTTCGGACCTCGATGGTGCCGGCGATGGACCGGAGCGTCGAATCGGGGTGGTGGCGCGAGAGATCCAGGTCTCCGGCAAGCCGTTCGTGCTTGCCTTCGACGAGTTGGAACGGCTGGAGAAATCCGCTTCGTTGGCGCTGCTGGAGTTCCTGATCGAGCACGGCCCGTCCAATCTTCACCTGGCGATGGCGGGTCGGCGAATCCCCGACCGATTGAACGTGGCGGGCGCCGTGCTGGACGGCCGGGCCGGGCTCGTGACGACCGAGGAAATGAGGTTTTCGAGGTTCCATGCGGCCGAGTTCTTCAACCGGAGATTGTCGCGCGACGCGCTGTCTGCCGAGATGAAACGTTCCCTGGGATGGCCCTTCGCCTTGCGCATTTCCCGCAACCGGATGCAGCGCGGCAGGGCCGGGGACGCCGGCGTCGCTCAGGACATCGTCGAGAACTGGATCGAGTCGCGGCTGTTCGCCGACCTTGGAGGCGATGACCGGGACTTCATCCTCGACGTCGGTTTGTTCGACTGGATCGACGCGCCGCTGTTGGACGAAGTGCTCGAGCGCGGCGACTCGTTGCGCCGGCTGCAGTCGATGCCTGCGTTGGTCGGGTTGCTCGAGCCTGTGAGCGCCGGTCCGGCCGACAACGACAAGTGGCGGCTCCATCCGCTGGTGCGCGAGCACTGCGCCGAGCGGCGCTTGCGTGAAGACCCGCAGCGCTTCGGCGCCATCCATCGCCGGATTGCCGAAGGGCTGGCTCGGCGGGGCGATCCGGTTGCGGCCATGCGTCACGCCGCTGCGGGCGGCCAACCGGTGCTGGCCGGTGAAATCCTGGAGCGGGCCGGCGGCGTGCGCCTCTGGGCCTTGCAAGGGCTGGCGCAGCTTCAGACCGCGGACCGGTATCTGACCGAGGACGTCATCTCGACGCGTCCGCGGCTGGTGCTGGTGCGATGCCTGGTAGGGATCATGTCCGGTCGCGCGGAGGAGGCTCGAAGGCGCTACCACGAAGTCAGTGAGACGTTGTCCAACCGCCAGGACGTGGGGCGAGAGTTCCTGGTGGATATTTGCATCGTTGGCGGCGTCATCGTGATCTACGGGGGAGAACCGGTCAGCTCGACCTGGACTCGGACACTGCACAGGAACTATACGAAGCTCGCCGAATCGAAGCACTTCGATCCCGTGACGCGAGGCTTCGCCGCGTACGGACTCTGCACCCTGTACCAGTTACTGGCGGATTTCGAATCCGCGCTCGATTGGTTCGAGCGCGCCCGGCCCTTCCTTGCACGAAGCCAGTACATGAGCGTGTACGGGGCACTGCTGACGGGTCAGGTGGACATGACCCGAGGCCGCGTGCAGGACGCTGAGTCGCACTATCGCAAGGCGCAGCGAGTCGCGAGGAAGAGTTTCGTGGTCGATCCCGTGGCCGTGACGGGCGCGGCGATCATGCTGCGGGAGCTGCAACTGGAGTGCAACCCGGCGCCTTCGGCGGCGGAGCTGCGGCGGGTTCCGTTGGCGTTGGTCAAACAGGGAATGCCCTTCTCGGGCTTTGCCGCGGCCTGTTCAGTGCTGATCGAGCAGCACCTGCAGGCCGGACGTATCCGCCAGGCCCTGGCGCAGACCGAAGAGTTTCTGCACCACACCCGCGGGGCGGGACTGAAGTCGTTCGCACGGTACGTGGCGGCGACGCGCGTTTCGGTGCTGGTCATCGCGGGAAGGCCCGGCGACGCTGAACGGGCCCGGCGGCTGGAAGACCTGCCGATCGATCCGGCGAGTTGCGTGGACCTGACCCGGCAAAGTTGGCGGGAAATGGAGGCGATATCGTGTGCGCGCCTTCGCTGGCTGACCGCAACCCGGCGATTCGGGGAGGGCCGCGATCTGGCCCGCGCGTTGCGCGAGGCAGCCATCGACCACCAGCTCAAGCGGACGCTGATGCGCGCCACGGGGTTGTCGATGGTGCTCGAACAGCGCGCGGGAGAACCGGAATCGGCGGTGGCGCATCTGAAGGACTTCCTGGAGCTGTTCTCCGAAACTCCTTATGCCTGGGCGCTGTTTCAGGACCGGGGGGTTTGCCGCGCGGCGATGACGGCCTTTCTCGAGCGCCATCCGGAATCGCCGTATCGCGAGACCGTGCAGTCGCTATCGAAAGCGCTACGCCGCGCCGATGAAGTGCGCGGTCTGGTGCTGAGCCAGCGCGAGCAGGCGGTCCTGCAGTCGTTGGAGGGTCGCGGGGACAAGCAGATCGGCGCCGAGCTCGGACTCACGTCGCACGGTGTGCGGTATCACCTGCGAAAGCTCTTCACCAAGTTGGGCGTGACCTCTCGCGCCGAGGCTGTCCGCCGCGCCCGGGAACTGGGCGTAATCGCGCCCGATTCCTGACCCGTATCCGCGGACAGGCTCGCGTCCTGTTGCGTGGATTCCAGTCTTCCCGTGTGCAGTCGCTTTTCTCCCGCGACGCACTACACGATTATCGAAACGCTACACATTCGGTTCGGTGGTAGCGTTCTGACCTTTGGCGGGCTGCGTCAATCCAACTAAGAACGACTGAGAAACGGTAGGACGATGGCCAGACAGCTCTTGATCGGTGGCGTTGTGGTCTTGATGGTCCTCGGGATGGGTATCTCGCCGGTTGCGGCGCAAGGGCGTCTCGATCCTCCGGTGATTACCCATGCGGAAGGGCGTGACGCCAGTATTTATCTGATGTGGAGTGCCGTCCAGGGTGCCGCCAGGTATCACGTCGGCCTGGACCTCGTCGACGGTTCTGCTGCCGGTCGCCATGAAGCCGTCCCCGGGGGTCGCACGAGCCACACTGTCACCGGATTGCAGAACGGCAAGGAGTACTGGGTGTGGGTATGGGGCGATCGCGGAGACGGTGTCGAAGGCGTCCCGTCGGATGCGGTCCGCGTCACGCCAATGGCTTCGACGGCGCCGACGTCGCCCGGCCGCACGGCGCCACCCGCGGTCGATCTCACGTGCCACGGTTATGACGAGGGGGCGACGCGCGCGTACAACTGCATTCCTGGTAGCGGCAAGATGAAAAGGGACCCCGCGGCAATCTGAAAAGGGACCCCCT
>VXME01000113.1 GCA_009861545.1 Acidobacteriota bacterium
GGCGGCTACAGCGGCCCGAGCGGCGGGCGGATGAGCACGTCGATGACCGGGTTCTACCCGTGGGTGGGCTACCAGGTCAACGACCGGGTCTCGGCGTGGGGCGTGACCGGCTACGGCACCGGCGCGCTGAGCCTGACGCCGGACGGCCAATCGGCGCTGGAGACGGGCGTGTCGATGGCGATGACGGCGGTGGGGACGCGGGGCGAGCTGATCGGCTCGCGGGCCACCGGGGGGTTCGCGCTGGCGTTCAAGGCCGACGCGCTGTGGGTGGGCGCGGCCAGCGACCTGCTCGACGGCCCCACGGGCCGGCTGAACGCCTCCGAGGCGGGAGTGACGCGCGTGCGGACGGCGCTGGAGGGCTCGCGGGGCTACACGCTCGGTGGCGGCCGGCTGTCGCTGACGCCGAGCGTCGAGGTGGGGCTGCGGCGGGACGGCGGCGACGCCGAGACGGGCGCGGGCATGGACGTGGGCGGCGGCATCGCCTTCACCGACACGGTCACGGGGCTGTCGCTGGACGTGCGGGTGCGGACGCTGGTGGTGCACCAAGCCGAAGGGTTCACCGAGCGGGGGATGTCGCTGTCGCTCGGGTGGGACCCGACGCCGTCGAGCCCCTTGGGCCTTACGGCGCGCGTGGCCCCGTCGTGGGGCGGGCAGGCGCGGGGCGGGGCCGAGGCGCTGTGGGGCAGCCAGATGGCCTACGGCATGGGTTCGCATCAGATGTACGGCTCCGGCGACCGCGTCGACGCGGAGGTGGGCTACGGGCTGCCGGTGGGCGGCCGCTTCGTGGGGACGCCGAAGGTCGGGCTCTCGACCTCGTCCTACGGCCGGGACTACCGGGTCGGCTACGGCCTCGGGGTGCTGGAGCAGGGGAAGGTGAACTTCGAGCTGGGCGCCGAGGCGCAGCGGCGGGAGAGCCCGATGGAAGGCGGGACCAGCAACGGGTTCATGGGGCGGGCCACCCTGGGCTGGTAGGCCGGGGTCTGCGAGTTTGCGCGCTCCGAGCGGCGGCAATCCCGGGGGCCTGGGCGTCCTGCTGGAGGGACCAACTTGGTGGAACGCTACGGTGGGGACGCATTGCCGGGGACGATCTAATCTGAGGCGGCCGGGGCGATGACCTGCTCGACGCCGGCGATGGCCACGACACGCTGATAGACGGACCCGGGGCCGACGCTCTGATCGGCGGGCCCGGTGTCGACACGGCGGACTACAGCGGCGCGGCCAGCCGCAGCGTCAACATGTCGCTGGGAACCGGGGCCACCTGGTCCGACGGCGACGGCTGGCCCGACGACGCGGTCGGCGACACCTTCTCGTCCATCGAGAACCTCGTCGGCACGAAGTTCAATGACTGGCTGGCCGCGGGCGCCGGCGACAACCGGTTCGAGGGCCGGCGCGGGAACGACTGGCTCTTCGGCCGCAGCGACCAGGACACGCTTTTTGGCGAGGAGGGCCACGACTACCTGTTCGGGGGCGGGCCGACGACGTAACTGTACGGCGGGGCCGGCGCCGACGACCTGTTCGGGGAGGCAGGCAACGGCGGGCTGTACGGCGGCGATGGTCCCGACCGCATCGAGGGCGGACCCGGCTCGGACACGGTCACCCATGCCGTCGCGGCGGCCGAGGTGAAGGTACGCCTCGGTGAGGCGGCTGCCGGTACGGGACAGGACACGATCGAGGTCGTCGAGATCGTGATCGAGTCGAATGGCGACGACACGCTCGGCGGCCACGAGGCGGCGAACCTGTTGGCCGGCATGCGCGGCGATGACGCGATTGCGGGCGGCAGCGGCGCGGACACACTATGAGGCGGCCGGGGCGACGACACGCTGCACGCCCGACCCGGGCTGAACCGCTTGACCGGCGGGCCGGGTCGAGATCGGTTCGTGTTCGACGAGACGTTCGGCGATGCGGTGATCACCGATTTCGCTCGCGACCGGATCGACTGACCGGATCGACTGACCGCATTCGGTTTCACTCGCTGCGAGTTCGAGCAGCACGTGACCATCGAAGAGGAGAGCCTCCTGATCGACGTAAGCGGCGACCTGATCCGCGTGGAGGTCGGCGTCGAGGTGGACCTGGAAGACTTCGTGGGATAGCCCGCCTGGGGGTGCTGGAGCAGCGGGAGTCTGGGCTTCGAGCCGGCGCCGGGGCACACGTCACACGAGCCCGACGCTGCGCGGTACAGACATCGGGCCGTCGGCCGCTCCACGCTGGGCTAGTTACTGGGCCGCGACGGAACCCGGACGCACGGTGCATGGACAGCTTCAAGCATCTGGCGGACAGACACCGCGCCGATGACGCGGGAAACCCGGTCGCCTGCACGTGCGTCGACTTCCGCGAACCGCCGGAGTGGTTTCTGATCCCTGCCCTGCAGGAGGCGTCGGCGCGCGGCGGCCCCGGCCCAGGCGGGCTGGCGGCGCGCGCGATGCTGACGCCCTTCGCCACGCCGAGCCGCACCGGCTGCGGCCGGCGCCTACGGCCGGGGTCCTGAACCAGCGATGAGCAAGGGCAAGCCACCGGCCCCCAGCCGCCGCGGAGCGGCCGCCGCCGCCAGACGGCCCAAGGACGTCGTGGTCATCGCCGGCGCCCCGCTCAGCGGCGCCGAGCGGTGGATGCAGGCCTTCGCCCCGCATCTGCCCGTCGACTGCTACAACCCAAGACGTCTCGCCGAGAGCCTCGGACGAGCCGACGAGCCGTACATTCAGCACAGGGCGCGGGCGATCCTGGTGAAGCTGGTCGACGACAACATCCGCAACCAGCAGAGCCTGGCCATCGTCAGCGAGCTGCACGGCGACCCGTGGGCCACCGGCTGCCTGGACCGGTTGCGCGAGGCCGGCTACCGCATCCGGCTGCTGCTCATCTATTGCGAGGACGCGGTGCTGGCGATGCGCGCGCGCCACCGCAACCTCGACGCCGACGCGCTGGTCGAGCGCCAGCGCAAAGTCATCGACCAGGCGGCGCTGCAGGCCGCCAAGGGTGCGCGAGTGGAGCTGCTCCACAACCGCAAGGGGCCGCCGCTGCACACGCACACCATCCAGGACGGCGCCATCCTGTACCAGCACAAGCTCACGTTGCGCCCCGATGTCGCGTGGAACCAGTACCGCAACGAGATCGCACAGCGCATCCTGACGGCGAGGCCTTCCCGGGGAACTCGCCCATCCGGTGGCAAGAAGCCGCGGCCGTGAACTGCCCCGCGCACCGGACCGGCCGGCATGGCGGCCGGCCCGGTCCCGCCGGCCGCCGCGTCGAGCATCGCCCGCCGAGCCCTTGCGGGACGTGCCATGCTCACTTGTCCAGCTTGCAGCTCCAACCCGCGCCCTGCGCATCCCGAAGACCCCGCAGGCGTGCGCACGCAAGCCGCCTCCGAGGCGGCGCCCAAGCGGCCTCCGCCGATGCGCGAACTCCCGCAGTCACCAGAGTCCGTCGAGAGCCGTGACGCCCAGGTGCCAGATCACCAGGCCCAGCCCGAGAAGAAGGAGAGCAGGAACCACAAGGGCAGCCAGGCCGACGACCAGCATGCCGAGCCCCGCGCCCAGGCGGGCGAGAGCACGCGCGGGAAGCCCCGCGATCCGCACGATGCACCGCCGCCACCGGCGTCGCACGGCGCACCCTCAGGGCTGGAAGCCGCCGCCGTCGGCGACGCTCCATACGAGCATGGAGACGACAGCCGTCGTCGCCGCAAGGACCGCCGCCCATACGGGAGGGAGAAGGCCCGCAACGACCCACATGGCGAGGAAGAGCGCCGCCGACAGCAGTGCCGCCTCAAACCGTGTCAGCGATCCGGGGTCGAGGTGACCGGCGCCGGCCCACGCGGCGAAGGCGAGCCCGGAGACCGAGGCGGCGAAGATTACCTCCAGGAGCACTGCCGCCACCCGCGCAGGCCACGGCGGCGTCGGCTCCGAGGGCCCGGTCACGAACGCCCCCGCGCCGCGTCCCCGCGGTCCTGCCCGACATCCGAGTCGAAGCACGTCAGCCGCGCGAAGCGCTCCGGCGCGCAGCCGCCGAACACCCGCTGCAGGACCCGCGCCTCGGCCTCGTCCACCGACAACGCCCAGCTCTGCTTGACGACGAGCCAGCGCCAGACGTACCAGCACGCGTTGCGTTCAGGAAGGTACTGCGACGGGTCCCCGCCCGCGCGGCGCAGGATCTGGTCCGCGTGCGCGATGGTGAGGTTCAGCGTGTCGGCCACGAACTCCGGCATCTCTTCGATGCTGAGGCCCGACGCGAAGGCCTCGGCCGCAGGCACGACATGCGCGACCGAGACCCGGTTCCGGTCGCGCAGCACCGCGATCTCGCCGCCGATCGGCCGGCAGGAGAACGCCGTCCGGTCCATGAGCAGCTGCCGGTAGACCTCGCGCTGCAGCGCCCGGGCCCGGACCGCGGGCGGCTCGTGGAAGCCCGCCGTCGAGTACGCCGGGCGGAGGAGCAGCTCGACGCGCACGTCGAAGCAGGCCCGGCCGCCGAAGCTGCAATCCGGCACCTGCGCGCCGGAGAACGCGGCGGTTCGCGACGGCGGCGGCACGAACACCGCCGCCGCGACGCACAGCCCCAGGGCGGCAAGCGTCCCCAACGACCGGAGCCAGAGGATCCGCGAGAGCATCGATCACCTCCTGACACGGGCCGCGCTACCAGGCGCGCCCGAAGCGGAACGCTATCGACGACTTGCCGGACCAGCCGTCCGCATGGCCCAGGCCCCGCTCGCCGGTGACCGAGACGCGCGCCCCGGAACCGAAGCCGTAGCCCGCCTCCACGCCCACGAGCGGCCGCGCGTCGAAGGCCGTCCCCGCCGCATGCGGGAGGAACGTGGAGTAGAGCGGCGAGCCGCGCGGCGCGCCCACCGGGCCGGGATAGCCGTACGCCGGCCGAAGGGCGATCGACCAGCCCTCGGTGGTCTCGGCGTGCCCCCAGCGGAGGACGCCGGTGACCGCCGTCTCGCGCCGGTGGGCACGCGAGCCGGGTTCCGCGCCGCGCACCGCCCCGGCAAGCTGGACGCGACCGCTGAGCGCCGCCGACACCCGCGAGCCGCGGCCGGCGATGCGCACGTCGCCGACCAGGTCGTAGGAGTCCATGTGCGAGCCGACCCGACTGAGCCAGCCGATGTCGGGACCGGCGTCCCAGCGCCGGACGAGTCCGACCGAGAGCCGGCGCCCGCCGGTCTCGTCGACAGCGACGCCCAGGCGGGCCGCGACCCGCCGCCGCATCGCGCCGGCGAGCTTGCGGGAACCGGCACCCCGCCCCCCGGGAAGCCGGGTCACGACGTCGAAGGCGTCGGCGTCGACGTCCAGCACGGCATGGCCGAAGCGAAGCGCCGTCAGCGAGGCGCCGCCGGCGAACAGGCGATAGGACGGCGAGCCGGCCGCCAGCTCCGGATGCGGCTGATAGCCCGGCGAGGGTCTCACCGAGCTCCCCAACGAGAGGCCGAAGGCGGTCCACAAGCGCACCCGCGAGTGGGGCGTGACCCCGGCGTAGGGCGCGACCAGGTGCCAGCTGACGGCGTTGTCCACGGCATCGCGGGCAGGATCGACGTCCTCGATCCTCGCGAGGTCGCCGGAGAACCGGCGGCTGTAGGAGCCTGTCAGGTAGCCGTACAGCGCGCCCACTTGCACCGGACCCAGACGCCGGTCAGCGCCGCCGAGGACACTGAGCAGCGACGTCCGCACCCGAGACTGGTCCGCGCGCAGGTCGGAACTGACGCGCCGCCCGCTCCGCAGCCACGCCGTCCATCGCGTGTCGCCGTCCCGGTTGCGGGACCGGAACCACGTGTTCGGGCTGCCCTGGAACGCCAGGCCGTTTACGAGCCCGGCCCCCGCCGCCGGCCCGGGCCGGGCCACGTCCCTGCGCATCGCGGACCACCCGGACGCCGCAGCGCCGGAAACCGGAGGAGGTCCGAAGGCGGCATCGGGCGGCGCGCCCGGCGGAGCAAGCGACCGCAGGATCCCGGCGAGCCTCCTGAGCGACGGCCGCACGGCCGCGCCGAGATCGCGCCGCCCGGCCTCCCGGTGCGGGCCGGCGCACCCGGCCGAGCGCGAGCACGAGAAGCGGTCCGACAGCGCGTCGGCCACCGCGGTGCCCATTGCGCGTCCGAGCCGGGCGAAGGCCGCGTCGCGCCCGGCGGCCAGCTCGCGCCGCTTCTGGAAATCGAGCACCACCAGCTCGACCGGGACGATCCCATGCACGCCGACCGACACCAGCAGGAGGACGGTCTCGTCGGCCTCGACGAGCTGGTCGGCGTAGACGCGCACCACCACCGCGCCGGCATGGTCCTGCGGGGCGAAGATCACCGGCTCCGGCGCTCGCGAGGCGAGCGTCACGTCGTGCGGCACGGATGCGCCGGCATCGGCACCGGGAGCGAGGCTGACACGGGCCTCGAACGTCCCGCTCGGCAGCCCGCAGACGCCGCCCGTCTCCCCCGGCAGTGGCCCAAGACGGGCCGCGAGCGGCACGGCGACGTCGATCCACGGCGCCACCTCCGGATCGGGCTCCTCGAGCACGACGCTGTGCGCCGGTGACGGACAGATCTCGGCGCCCGCGCCCCCCACCCAGAGCGTGGCGCCGCCGTCGAGCACTTCCTCCTGGTGGTCGTCGTCGGCGATCTCGACCCTCTGAATCGCGGTGAACGCCGGCCACGAGATGCCGTCGATGAGGGCGTAGACGAGCAGGTAGAAGTACTCCCGCGGCTCCTCGGCGACCAGGTCCGGCAGCACGGCCAGCGTCAGCGGATCCGCGTGGTCGAAGACGGCCAGCTCGCCCTCGCGGAAACGGACCCGCCGGTCGAACCCCACGAAGTCCCGGCCGGCCAGCGCCGTGCCGTCCATCGTGAGGATGCGGTAGGTGTAGGCCTCGGAGTGCAGTTGCGCATCGGCGAGGCGCGCCACGATCGGTAGCGGCGGCTTCGGCCGGTCGCCCTCGATGAGCGGCAGATCGCCGGGCACCCCGATGTCGAAGACCACAAAGCCGGGGCCGTGGATCGCGACGTCGTCGTCGCTGATCTCGGCCACGGCGGTGACGCGGGTTTCGGGCCGGCCCTCCAGATGCGCCCAGATGGTGAACAGCTCCACCGGCTCCGGGACGCCATCGGCGAGGATCTCGGCAAAACGCACGACGGCCCCCGGCCGGCCCGCCGGAACGACGGTGCGCCCGGCGTGGCCCTCATAGTCGACCCCGGGAACGGCGCTGCCGGAGATGAGCTCCGTGCCATAGACGATGGTGGTGGCGTCGGCGTTGTTCGGCCGCCGCAGCTCGACCACGGCATCGAGGAACACCGGCGGGTCTCCGGCGTCTGCCTCCAGCAAGGAGGGAGGGGCCAGCGGGCCGAGGCCGGGAAACTCGGTCGCGTCGCGAATCTCGACCGCCCACTGCACGACGCGGAGGCGGCCGAAGGCGGGCGTGTCCGAGATCTCGAACCGCAACAGCAGGTTCTCGGCGCCCTCGACGAACCCATCGGCGCAGATGCCGAGGACGACGTCGCCGACCCTGTCGAGGTCGTCGGGCTGCACCACGAACTCGCCGGCGCCGTCCACGAAGTCCGCGCGCGGGTCGGCGCACGACGCCCCGCCGGCCGCCGACGCGGAATGCGCCGCCCACCGCACGTAGACCGGCGGCCGCGGACCCGCCCGCCCGTCCCCCTCCTGGGGCGGCTCGCCCGTCACCCGCGCCACCAGGTTGACGTAGGAGACGCCTTCGAGCGGCTCGGCGACGGCGAGGGGGAAGACCTGGAGCGCGATGTAGCCGAGGACGTCGCCCGCGCCGCCCGGACCGGGGCCCGCCGCGTCGTTGTCCGCGATGGTCCCCAGCGCGTTGACGTGCAGGAGGCCGGGGTCCCTGCCCGCGCTGCACGACGAACCCGCCACGACGAAGTAGTCGACCAGGAACTGGAACGTCTCGGCCGCCTCGACCAGGTCGTCGTCGTGGGTCGCAACGGCCACCGTGTACCCGCCGCCGACGCGGATGAAACCCTCGGACGCTTCCGGGGCGTAGTCGATCCCGGCCTGCGCCGACCCGTCCGCCGTGTGCCAGCGCACGCACAGCGAGAATCCGTCCGGCACCGGGGAGGGCACGAGGCTGAAGACCAGCGCGGCGCCCTCTTCTCCCGACGCTCCGCCGACCGAGACGCCGCCGCTCGGCGTCACGCCCGGCTCGTCGTCGTCCTCAATGGTGCCAATCGCCGTGGCGGCCACCGGAGCGGCGAGCTCCGGCGGACAAGAGGCGGCGCTGCCGTCCTCCGGAGGACGGACGACCTCATAGCGCACCACGAGCGACAGGCTTTCGGCCGGCTCCTCCTCGGCGTCGTCCATGGTCGACACGGGAACCGAGAAGCCGCCGGTCGTGACGGCCAGCGGCGTCTCGCTCCGCACCGCCCGGTAGTCCTCGCCGGCCGTCGCCGTGCCGTCGGCGCTATGCCAGACGGCGCACACGGCGGCGCCGGCCACAACGCCCTCGGCCACCACCCGGAAGGCGAGCGTGCCGCCCTCGACGGCGGCGGCATCGGCGACGCTTACCGAGACGGCGCCCTGGGCCGACACGGCCGCGGGCGCGAGCAGCAGGGCCAGCACCGCGAGTGCGCACAGCGCTCGACGCAGCATGAGCCCCGCTCGAACGGCGGACCGCCGCGCGGGCCGGCTGCCGAGGGCGGCCGCCGTCGGAAGGAACCCGGCACCCGGCAGGGCGAGCACGAAGGGCGATCGGCGCGGCATGAGGTCTCCCGCAATAGAGGCCCGTTCCCGGATCCGGCCTGCGATGCCGAACCATCGGACAGCGAACCGTACCGACGCGCCGCCGCCTCACGGCTTCTCGGAAGCCCCGCCCGGCGTCCCCGCCCCTGCCCCGGCGGGCCGTGGCGCAGTGCCGGCGGTCCCCGAAGACACCGGTTTCGAAGCGCGGGAAGTGCTGGCGGCCTTCCGCCTCCGGCGTCCGGCACGGGCTGCTCGGGCGGCGGCGGCGGCCGACGGCACCTCGGGAACGTCGTAGCCCCTCAGCACCGACGGCACCGGCGCCCGGGCGAACGTCCACGCGGAGTCCCCGGCCGCCCGGTCCAGGCACGGCTCCGGCGCCGGATGCGCCCGGACGACGACCGCGCCGGCGATACGGTCGTGCAGCCACTGCCCCCCGCACGACACGGTGCGATGCAGGAAGAACGGCAGCAGCAGGGCCGCCCAGAACACGCACAGGACCACGTAGTCGGCCAGGCCGTCGAAGCGGCCCACCGGCCACGGGTCCGCGAACTGGCGCACCCCGGTCAGAACGAACGCCAGGCATGCGCTGCCGCCGATGCAGGCGTCGAGGACGGCGCGCCGCAGCACGGCCCGCGCGATGCCCACCGGCCCGCCGTCACGGCCGGCCACCACCAGCAGGCCGCACAGGCGTTTGCCCGCCGAGGCCCCGAAGCCCTCCAGCAGCGCCGTGTGCGCCCACTGGAATCCCATGACCAGCGTCACGTACCCGGTCATCCCCGGCCGCAACCGGCCGCCCGAAGCGACTCCGGCCGCAACAGCGACCAGGCCCACGGTCGCGGCCACCAGGAGGAGGAGCCCGAAGTCGACCGCGGCGGCGATGAGCCGCCGGTCTGTACACTCCGGCTCGCCGGCATCGAACGCACCGGCGATACGGCGCGGTGTCTGAACCAGTTGCGGATCGGGCATCAGCGGCCGATAAGCAGGAAGAGCGCCTGTCGCGCAGACCGAATGGTAGGGACCACTACCTCGCCTGCCGGAACCCCGGGACGCGCGAAGCCCGGGTTGCCAGACGGCGAGAGACAGTGCCCGCGCTGCCCGGCGCGCAAGCGCCGGGACCGCCGCTTCTGTCCGGCGTGCCGCCGCGCGCTGGCGCAACGGCTGCAACGCGCACGCGCCGACCCGCAGGGCGGCCACTACACGAAGGCCGATCCCTGTCCCGGCCCCGCCGCGGCAGCCTTCGCGGCCGAGTGCCTCGGCAACGGGCGGCTGGGTCGCGAGCCTGCCCGCGGCGCCATGCGCTGCCGCGAGTGCCAGGCGGCCTGGGAGACCAGCCGCGAAGACGCCGCCAAGCGGCGTCCCGGCCGCGCGATCCGCCTTCTCGAAGACGACCGGCTCTGGAAGGAAAGGCTCCGGAAGAACACCGAGCGGCTGCTGCGGGAGCGTGACGACGCGCGCGTCGCCGCGAAGCCGCGCCTGCGCACCGTGCGCGAGCAGGACCACCTCGGCCGGCTGCACACCGTCACCAAGATCGATCTGCGCGCGGCGCGCCACGACCCGCCTGTCCGCCCGTAGCAGCCCGCTTCGCCCGGCACGCGACCGCACTCTCCGGGTCGCACCCCGCCAGCCTCTTGAAGAGACCTCCCGCGACAGGTGCGGCGCGCTCACACCCGACGCCCGCTCGCACCCGGCGAGCGGCAAACCGTAGCCGGCCCGGAGCAGAGCCGACCCGCACGGCGAAACAGCAACCGCACAGGAGCGCCGGACGGGTTTCAGTCTCCACAGGGGGGATCGGACGGGCAGGCAAAATGGGTGGACGGGGGCGGGTCGGGCG
>VXME01000114.1 GCA_009861545.1 Acidobacteriota bacterium
CGCAGGGGGCGCCGGGCGGGCCGCCGGGCGGCGCGGCGCCGCGGGCGGGGCCGGGCGGGCGCGGCGGGCCGCAGTCGCGGGCGGTTCCCCGGCCGCCGCCGGCCCCGTGGCTGCGGACGCCTCGACGACGATCTCGGGCTCGATTACCTGTTCGGTGGCCTCGACGGCGACCCCTGCCGCCGGTCCGGCAGTGCGGGTGGCGGCCGGTCCGTCCGGTTCGTGGATGGCCGGATCCATGCGCCCTCCTGGCGCCTGATCCCCTACCGGGCCATCCGCGGGCAGTGCGTTGTGGCGAACCGCGAGGTACGCGCCGATGCCGGCCGCGGCGACGACCAGCGTGACGGCGAGGGCGGCGACGACGAAGAAGGATGCACGTGTCATGCCAGAAGACTCCTCACTCGTCGAAAGGACAGCAAGAGCCGTGCCGTTAGTGTCCCAAGGCGATTATGCCTCGTTTCCATGGGGCTGCAAGCCGTTCCGTGCGCGCCGCGGCCCGTCGGAAGCATATTCGACGGGGAGGAACCGTGTCACCGCGGGATGACCGGCTGTCATCCCGCGGTGCCCGTGCTCGCCCGCGCGAGCCGCCAGCGTGTAGAATGAGGCGCCGGATCGGTTGGGGGGCCGAGCCGGTAGTCCGTTCGAAGAAAGGCAGGACACGAGCATCGTCCGGACCGCTTTGCCCGCCACAACCCCCAGCCCTGAACGTTTCGGGTCGACCGTCGTCCAGCGCGCGCTGAGCGTGACGGCCCTGTTGTTCGTGTTTCTCCTCGGCGTCAAGGGACTCGGTGACGGCTTCGAGCTGATCGGGCAGGACTTCATCGAGAGCTTCTTCGCGGCGACCTCCAATCCGTTTATCGGCCTCATCGTCGGCCTGCTGGCGACCACGGTCATGCAGAGCTCCTCGGTGACCACCTCGATGGTCGTCGCTCTGGTCGCGGCGCCCGAGAATCCGCTGCCCCTGGCCAACGCGATTCCCATGGTGATGGGGGCCAACATCGGGACCACGGTGACGGCGACCATCGTCTCGCTGGCCCACATCGGACGCCGGGACGAGTTCGAGCGGGCGTTTCCGGTCGCGATCTGCCACGACATCTTCAACTATCTGGCCGTGCTGGTGCTGCTGCCGGTAGAGATTGCCACCGGCTACCTCGGACGCACCGCCAGCACGCTGGCCGAGACGTTGGGACACGTGGGCGGGGTCGAGTACGAGAGCCCGCTGAGCACGGCGCTCAACGCCGGATTCGAGCCGATCATTGCGATGGCCCGGGGACTCTTCGCGGCCGCGGGCGGGCAGGCCGTCTTCCTCATCGGCATCAGCGGCGCGTTCATCTTCTTCGCGCTGTTTCTGCTCGTGAAGGTCATGCGGGCTGCAGTGACCTCACGGGTCGAGGGCATGATCGACCGGGCGCTCAGCTCGAGCGCGATCATCGCCATGCTGGTCGGCGTGGTCGTGACCGTCATGGTGCAGTCGAGCTCGATAACGACGTCGCTGCTCGTGCCACTGGGCGGCGCCGGCCTGCTGCGGCTCGAGCAGGCGTTCCCGGTCACGATCGGGGCGAACATCGGCACCACGGTGACGGCGCTTCTCGCAGCCCTTGCGGTCTCGGGGCCGAACGCGGCGGCCGGCCTCGAGATCGCCCTGGTGCACCTGCTGTTCAATATGAGCGGCCTGCTGCTGATCTACCCGGTGAAGGCGATTCGTCGATGGCCGCTGGAGGCTGCACGCCAGGTGACGAAGCTCGCGCTACGGTCGCGCAAGCTGACGGTCGTGTGGGTCGCCCTCCTCTTCTACGGCCTGCCCGCGCTCTGCATCGCCATCGGGCGCCTCTTCGAGTAGTCTCGGCGCCTCGTCTGCCGGCACGGGACGCGTACGGCCCGGCCGTAGTACACTCAGGGGTTTGGCAGGACCCAGAACCGTGGACCAGACATCGCAGGTCGTCGTCATCGGAGCCGGGATCGTCGGGTGTGCGGTCGCTTACGAGCTGGCGCGGCGCGGCCTGCACGTTCGCGTCATCGACCGTCGCGAGGTTGGGCAGGGCGCGACACAGGCGTCGGCCGGCGTGCTGGCGCCGTACATCGAAGCGCCCGATCGCCGGCCGCTCCTCGACCTGACCACCCGCAGCCTGGATCTCTACGACGAGTTCGTGGCGGGCATCGTCGAGGACTCGGGCGCGGCAGTGCAGTATGCGCGCACCGGTACGCTCGAGGTCGCCTCCGGCCCGCAGGACATGACGCGTCTGGAGAGCATCCTGGCCGCCTGCGAAGCGCGCGGCATCGGCGCCGAGCTCCTCGACGCGGGCGCGGTGCGGCAGGCCGAGCCGCAACTGGCGCCGGCCGTGCACGGGGGTTTGATCGTCGAGTCGCACGGCTTCGTCGGCGTCTCCGAGCTGACCGCTGCTCTGCGGCGGGCCGCAGCGTCCCACGGCGTAGCGTTCCAGACTTCCGCGGCCGTGACGCGCGTCGCGCGCAACGGCGCCGCCGTCCGTGTCGAGACGGCCGGCGACGCGCTCGCCTGCGAATGGGCAATCATGGCTGCCGGGAGCTGGGCGGGGCACGTGGAGATCGAGGGGGCCGCACCGGTCCCGATTCGACCGGTGCGCGGGCAACTCCTGCACCTGGGGTGGCCGGCGCCCGCCCTCAAACGCGTGATCTGGGCGTCGGACTGCTACCTCGTGCCGTGGAGCGACGGCTCGGTGCTGGCCGGTGCGACCAGCGAGGAGGTCGGTTTCGACGAGCGCGCCACGGTGGCCGGCGTCCGGGAGCTCATCGACGCCACGCGACGGGTCACGCCGGCGGTGAGCAACGCGTCGTTCCAGGAAGCCCGCGTCGGCCTCAGGCCGGCGACGCCGGACGAGCTGCCCGTCATCGGGCCGTCGGCGGCCGTGCCCGGTCTCGTCTATGCCTGCGGCCACTTTCGCAACGGCATCCTGCTGGCGCCGTTGACGGCGGCTCTGGTCGGGGATCTGGTGGTCGACCGGCGTCTCGACGGTGCGCTCGACATCACGAGTCCGTCCCGTTTCGGCTCGTGTTGAGCCCGACGGGTGGGGCGAACACGTCGCCCGATGCAGTAATCTCTGTCGCAGACCGAAGGAGCCGCTTGAATGATCAACGCTCGAGTGCAAGTACCGACACCCGTGAACGAGCCCGTGCTGAGCTATGCGCCCGGGTCCGGGGAGCGGGAAGAGCTGAACACCCACCTCGCCGAGGTCGCCGGCCAGCAGATCGAGAT
Source organism: Acidobacteriota bacterium (assembly GCA_009861545.1). NCBI lineage: Bacteria > Pseudomonadati > Acidobacteriota > Acidobacteriota bacterium. Next base: position 3,230 of record VXME01000114.1, read on the forward strand.
CCCGCTGATCATCGGCGGCGGCGAGGTCCGCACCGGCGATCTGGGTCAGTGCGTCATGCCGCACGACCACCAGCACGTGCTGGCGACCTTCCACAAGGGTAACGCCGACTCCGTGCAGCAGGCGGTGGCCGCCGCGGCAGCGGCGCGCCCGGAATGGGCGGCCATGCCGTGGGAGGCGCGCGCCTCCGTCTTCCTGAAGGCGGCCGAGCTGCTCGCCGGCAAGTACCGGCCGATCATCAACGCGGCGACGATGCTGAACCAGAGCAAGACGGTCTTCCAGGCCGAGATCGACGCGGCCTGCGAGTTGATCGACTTCCTGCGCTACAACGTCTCGTACATGCCTCAGATATTCGCCGAGCAACCCGCCAGCGCGCCGGCGATATGGGACTACGTCGAGTACCGGCCGCTCGAGGGCTTCGTCCTGGCGATCACGCCGTTCAATTTCACCTCGATCGCCGGCAACCTGCCGACCAGCCCGGCAATGATGGGCAACACGGTCATCTGGAAGCCGGCTTCGACCGCCGTTCTCTCCGCCTACCGGCTGATGGAGATGCTCAAGGAGGCGGGACTGCCCGACGGCGTCATCAACCTCGTGCCGGGCAGCGGGGGGCAGATCGGCGAGCCGGCGATGAACCACCCGGATCTCGGCGGCGTGCACTTCACCGGCAGCACCGCGGTCTTCCAGGGGATGTGGAAGACGGTCGGCGCCAACATTGCGGGCTACCGCGGCTATCCGCGCATCGTCGGAGAGACCGGCGGCAAGGACTTCGTCTTCGCCCACGCCTCCTCCGATCCCGACGCACTGGCGACCGGGCTCATTCGCGGCGCCTACGAGTACCAGGGCCAGAAGTGCAGCGCGGCCAGCCGGGCCTACATTCCCAGGAGCCTCTGGGACCGGTACGGCGACGAATGGTGCCACGAGATCGAGGCGATCAAGTGCGGTGACCCGGCCGACCTGACCAATTTCATGGGCGCGGTCATCGATCGCGCGTCCTACAACACGCTGAAGTCGGCGATCGACGGCGCGCGCGCCGATGCCGGCGCCGACGTCGTCTGCGGCGGGCACTGTGACGACAGCCGGGGCTACTTCGTCGCACCGACGCTCATCCGGGCCCACGACCCGCGCTACCGGACGATGGAGGTCGAGCTGTTCGGGCCCGTGCTGACCGTCTACGTCTACGACGACGACGCCTACGAGGAGACGCTGGAGCTGTGCGACAAGACGTCGCCCTACGGGCTGACCGGCGCCATCTTCGGCACCGACCGCAAGGCGATCAACCTCGCTCACGGCAAGCTCGCCAACGCGGCGGGGAACTTCTACATCAACGACAAGCCGACCGGGGCGGTGGTCGGCCAGCAGCCGTTCGGCGGCTCCCGCGCCTCGGGGACGAACGACAAGGCGGGCAGCCTGCTGAACATGATCCGCTGGGTCAGTCCGCGGACCACGAAGGAGAACTTCCTGCCCCCGCGCGACTACCGCTACCCGCACATGCAGGACGGAGACTGAGTGCCATGAGCTTCTGCGAGCACTGCGCGGGTCAACGGTTCGATCGGGCGCAGGTGCTCCGTACCCTGCGAGCAGCGCGCAAGCGGTTGAGGGACGGGCCGCAACTGTGCAGCGCGGTGGATGCGCTCGATGACGTCATCCAGGCCGTGCGCGAACTGGAGATACCGCACCTCGAGCCGCTCGACGAAATGGGCGACGATACCGTGATCCACTAGTCCGGGGGCTGCGCAGCGGGAAGTCGCGGCATGCAGACGACGTCCGGCCGAGCGAGGCCGGCCGCACCGGCTCGACGGTGCTCCGGCACGTGCGCGCGGCGAGGCGGACGAAGGGCCGCGCGACGGGCGCCTCCCTCCGTTCGCCGCGCCCCTCCTACTTCGGCTGCGGGACGATGCGGATGTAGGGCAGCGGCGCCTGCCAGCCGTCGGGGTACTTCTCGCGCGCCTCGGCGTCGGAGACCGCGGGCAGAATGATGACGTCCTCGCCCTGGTTCCAGTTGGCCGGGGTCGCCACCTTCTTCGCCGCGGTGAGCTGGCACGAGTCGAGCAGCCGCAGGATTTCGTCGAAGTTACGCCCCGTACTCATCGGATAGGTCAGCGTAGCCTTGATGCGCTTGTCCGGTCCGATCACGAAGACCGAGCGCGCGGTGGCGTTGTCGGCAGGCGTACGCCCGACCGACGAGTCGCCGGCGTCGGCCGGGAGCATGTCGTAGGCCTTGACGACCTTCAGCTCCGGGTCGCCGACCAGCGGGTAGTTGAGCGCGTGGCCCTGCGACGCCTCGATGTCCTTCGACCACCGCTCGTGGTCGCTGACGCCGTCGACGCTGATGCCCAGCACCTTGCAGTTGCGCTTCGCGAACTCCGGTCCGAGCCCGGCCACCGTGCCCAGCTCGGTCGTGCAGACCGGCGTGAAGTCCTTCGGGTGCGAGAACAGGATCGCCCAGCCGTCGCCGACCCAGTCGTGGAAGTCGATGGTGCCCGCGGTCGTCTCCGCCGTGAAATCCGGCGCGACGTCGTTGATGCGCAGTGACATGATTCTCTCCTTCGCAGACGTTGCCGCCTCTCCGGCTTCCCACCAGTTCCAGCGCCAGGACCTCCAGAAAGGCATGATTCTCCTCCCCGCAGGCAGGTGCCCGTCCCGCGCCGGAACCGCACCGTGGTCGGGCAGGCCCGCTCTCCCGGAATTATAGGTCGCGGCGTCGGTCCGGGAGTCGGCGGTCGAGTTTTCCGGACGCGCCGGACCCGCGAGTCGAAGTGATATTCTATTGGCGGATTCGGCGGTCGTGGGCCGTGTTCAGGCCCTTTTTCCCGTCGTCGAACGGAGCAGCGAGATGGATCGGGTGCAGATTGCGATACCGGTGCGGGGGTTCGGTGAGACGTCGCGGCGCGACGCCTGGTGGCTGCAGCCGGCCGCCGTCTTCGCCGGTCTCCTGGGCGCCCTCATCTACCTGAACTGGGCCGCGGTCCAGGGCGAGTACTACGCCCACGGCGGCTACCTGTCGCCGCTGTACTCGCCCGAGCTGTTCGGCGACTCGTCGCACAGCCTGTTCGGGCCGAAGCCCGGGTGGTGGCCGGCGTGGCTGCCCTTCTCGCCCGCGTTCCTCATTCTGTGGGCGCCGGCCGGCTTCCGGGTGACCTGCTACTACTACCGGGGGGCGTACTACAAGGCATTCTGGGCCGACCCGCCGTCGTGCGCGGTCGGCGAGCCGCGCAACGCGTTCCGCGGCGAGAACTCGTTCCCGCTGATTCTGCAGAACGTGCACCGCTACTTCCTGTATCTCGCGCTCGGCTTCATCGTGTTCCTGAGCTACGACGTCTGGAACGCGCTCTGGTTCGAGGACGCGGCCGGGACCGTGTCGTTCGGCGTCGGCATCGGAACGCTCGTGCTCGCGCTCAACGTGGTCCTGCTCGGCGGATACACGTTCAGTTGCCATTCCCTGCGCCATCTGGTCGGCGGCCGGCACGACTGCATCTCGGCGAACCCCGTACAGCAGCGCGCGTACGACTGCGTGAGCTGCTTGAACCGCCGTCACATGCTCTTCGCGTGGCTGAGCCTCGTCTGGGTCTGTTTCTCCGACGTGTACGTGCGGCTCTGCTCGATGGGGGTCTGGACCGACCTCCGCATCCTGTAGTTCCGCGAGCTGTGGCCCGCGGCCTCATCGAAGTGAAGAACAAGCGAAACCAGGGATGGACTACCAGACATTCGAACACGACGTCCTGGTGATCGGCGCCGGCGGGGCGGGGCTGCGGGCGGCGGTGGAGGCCTCGGCGGCCGGGGTCTCCGTCGGCCTCGTCTGCAAGTCGCTGCTCGGCAAGGCGCACACCGTGATGGCCGAGGGCGGGATGGCCGCCGCGCTCGGCAACGTCGACGACCGCGACAGTTGGCAGACGCACTTCGCCGACACGATGCGCGGCGGCCAGTACCTCAACAACTGGCGCATGGCCGAGCTGCACGCCAGGGAGGCGCCGGCCCGGGTGCGCGAGCTCGAGGCCTGGGGCGCGGTCTTCGACCGCACGCGCGACGGACGCATCCTGCAGCGCAACTTCGGCGGCCACAAGTATCCCCGGTTGGCCCACGTCGGCGACCGCACCGGCCTGGAGATGATCCGCACGCTGCAGGACCACGGCGTGCACCAGGGCATCGACGTGCACATGGAGTGCACCGTCGTCGAGCTCCTCAAGGACGGCGAGCGGGTCGTCGGCGCGTTCGGTTACGACCGCGAGCGCGGCCGGTTCCGGCTCTTCAAGGCGAAGGCGGTGGTCCTGGCCTCGGGCGGCATCGGGCGCGCGTTCAAGGTGACGAGCAACAGTTGGGAGTACACCGGCGACGGCCAGGCCCTGGCCTACCGGGCCGGCGCCGAGCTGATCGACATGGAGTTCGTCCAGTTCCACCCGACCGGCATGGTCTGGCCCCCGTCGGTCAAGGGGATCCTGGTCACCGAGGGGGTGCGGGGCGAGGGCGGCGTGCTGCGCAACAGCGAGGGGCGCCGCTTCATGTTCGACGACATCCCCGACCTCTACAAGCACCAGACCGCCGACAGCGAGGAAGAGGGGTGGGTCTACACGCAGGGCGACAAGAACGCCCGCCGGCCGCCGGAGCTGCTCACCCGCGACCACGTGGCGCGCTGCATCGTGCGCGAGATCAAGGAGGGCCGCGGGAGCCCGCACGGCGGCGTCTTCCTCGACATCGCCTGGATCAAGTCGAAGCTGCCGAACGGCGCCGAGCACATCCGCAAGAAGCTGCCGAGCATGTACCACCAGTTCAAGCAGCTCGCCGGCATCGACATCACCGAGACGCCGATGGAGGTCGGGCCCACGACCCACTACGTCATGGGCGGCGTCCGGGTGGATGCCGACTCGCAGATGTCGACCGTCTCCGGCCTGTTCGCGGCCGGCGAGGTGGCGGGCGGCCTGAACGGCGCCAACCGGCTCGGCGGCAACTCGCTCTCGGACCTGCTCGTCTTCGGCAAGCGCGCCGGGGAGTACGCCGCGGCGTTCGCGCGCGACCACCAGTCCGGCGTGATCGACGACGGGCAGGTCGAGGCGGTGGCGCGCACGGCGCTCGAGCCGCTCGACCGGCAGGGCAGCGGCGAGGCGCCCTACCAGCTCCAGTACGAGCTGCAGGACCTGATGCAGAGCCAGGTCGGCATCGTCCGCAACGACGCCGAGCTGCGGCAGGCGCTCGACTCGCTGCAGCGGCTGCAGGAGCGGGTCAAGCGGGTCGAGGCGCAGGGCAACCGCGAGTACAACGCCGGCTGGCACACCGCGCTCGACCTTCGCAACCTGATGCCGGTGGCCGAGGCGGTGACGCGCTCGGCCATCGAACGGCAGGAGAGCCGCGGCGCGCACTTCCGCGAGGACCACCTCGGCAAGGACGAGGAGTGGGGGAAGACCACGCTCGTCGTCAAGCAGGGGGCCGACGGTTCGATGGATCTTCGCCGGGAGGCCATCGCGCCGCCGCGCGAGGATCTGCAGCGCATCATCGAAGAGAGCCAGAAGAGCTGACGAAGCGGGGGAGACCGATGGCGAGGGCGACGTTCAGGATCTGGCGCGGCAACGACGAGGGCGGCGACTACCAGGACTACACCACCGAGGTGACCGAGGGGATGGTGGTGCTCGACGCCGTGCACCAGGTCCAGGCCGAGTCGGCCAACGACCTCGCCGTGCGCTGGAACTGCAAGGCGGGCAAGTGCGGCTCGTGCTCCGCCGAGGTCAACGGCCATCCGAAGCTGATGTGCATGACGCGGCTCAACAGCCTGAACCTCGACGAGCCGGTCACCATCGAGCCGATGAAGGCATTCCCGGTCGTCCGCGACCTGGTCACCGACGTGTCGTGGAACTACGAGGTCAAGAAACGGATCAAGCCGTTCAAGCCGCGCCCGCCGGACGCCGAGGACGGCACGTGGCGGATGCGGCAGTCCGACGCGGAGCGCGTGCAGGAGTTCCGGAAGTGCATCGAGTGCTTCCTCTGCCAGGACGTCTGCCACGTGCTGCGCGACCACCGGCTGCACCACGAGTTCATCGGGCCGCGCTTCTTCGTCTACACCGCGGCGCTGGAGATGAACCCCCTCGACACCGAGCACCGCTCCGAGGACCTGGCGAACGACTTCGGGGTCGGCTACTGCAACATCACCAAGTGCTGCACCAAGGTCTGCCCCGAGGAGATCACCATCACCGACAACGCCATCATCCCGCTCAAGGAGCGCGTGGTCGACAAGCTCTACGACCCGCTGAGCCGGCTGCTGCGGGTCTTCCGCTCGTAGGGAGGTGCTCGGCCGCCGGGGGCCGGGTCTGAGCGTGGCGTTCGCCGCTGTCACATGCCCCACACGGTGACCGGCGCACCGTCCGCCGTCGGGTCGCGGCGGAAGAGCTTCTCCGCCCACGTCCGCTCCGGCGCGCGGTCGAACACGATCAGGTGGCCCGCCTCGGCTCCGCAACGGTCCATGTAGCCGCGCGTCTGCGTCATTCCCTCCGTGATGGTGCGCTCCAGCTCTCCGCGGCGCAGCTTGCACTCCACCACGAACTTCCTCGTCCGCCCGCCCTGCGGCCAGCGGATCAGCAGGTCGGTGCGGCCCCGGCCGAGCGCGTACTCCCGCTCGATGGTCCCGCCGCCGTTCACCACCCGCTGCAGATGCGCCTGGAGCAGGAGCTGCGGGCCTGCCTCCTGGTACTGTTCGAAACGCTGCACCCAGTGCTGGGCGTGTTCCCGGAAGAACGTCTGGAAATCGGCGATCAGCGCCGCCACGTCCAGGGCGCCGTCCGCGTCCACGTACCACGCCCGGTCGTGCGGCAGGCCCGCCTGCACGGCGGCGTTCAGGTGGCGCGGCACGACCTCGGCGTAGATCGGGTTGGCGATGCGCGGTGCGCCACCGGCGTCCTGCGCGATGAGCCCCAGGTCGCGCAGGTAGAGGAGGTCGTCCTCCGACCACGACTGCTCGTCCGCGCCCGCCAGGATCGGCTCGATCACCCGCCGCACCCGCTCCTCGCGCAGCTTGTGCGCCAACTGGTCGATATGCGTGTCGCGCCGCAGGATCAACCGTTCCTGGGCCGCGAGGATGTCATCACCGGTGATGGGACGCGAGCGGTTCCGGCCGCTCCTGTCGTCGAAGCAGGCGTCGTAGCACAGCGCGTTCACCAGCCACGGCTGGCCGGCGGTGCGGGTCCGGACCATCCGGAATGCGTCGTCGGTGAACGCCTGTCCCGTTTCGGCGGTGTGCTGGGCGAGCAGGGCGCGCACCTCCTCCTCGGTGAAATCGCCGAGTCGCAGCGACTTCGACTTGACGTTGAAGGCGCTGCCGCCGAGCACCAGCGCGTTCGCGGCGCTCGACCGAATGCGGTAGTCGCGCACGTCCACCACGCCGCACAGAATGACGCTGTGGGGAAAGCCGGTGGGCCGCTGATCGTAGCCGGCACGCAACTGCCGGAGCACGGAGACGAGCGTGTCGCCGATCAGGGTGTCGATCTCGTCGATCAGCAGCACCAGCGGCCGCGGGTCGGCGGCGGCCCAGCGCGAAAGCACGTCGATGAGTGCGCCGTCGGCGCCCTCCGTTTCCAGCGCCGTGCCCCGCAGGGCGTCCGGCGTATTGTCACCCAGCGTTACGCGCGCCCGGCGGGCCAGCTCCCCGAGCAGGGCGCGCATCGCCCTCTCGGTGTCCTCGCGCCCAGCCTGTCCGACCTCGAAGTCCGCGTACACGCATCGGTAGTCGCCGCCGCCGTTCAGCAGGTCGCGCAGCGCCAGCAGGGCCGACGTCTTGCCCGTCTGTCGTGGCGCGTGCAACACGAAGTACTTCTTGTCGCGAACGAGGCCGAGCACCGTGTCGAGGTCGATGCGCTCCAGCGGCGGGATGCAGTAGTGGTCGTCCGGCCGTACCGGACCCTCGGTGTTGAAGAAGCGCATTCGTCTCATTGTCGCAACCCGCGACGCGTCTGTCATGCGGCGGCCGTCGACGCGGCCGAGGCACGTTGGTCCGGCATCGCGGGAAGCACTCCACGCGGCATGGAATAATGGGCCGCGACACGGCAGCGCGGAGGCGATGATGCGACGACGATGGCTCCGGTATCTCCTGTTCGGCTTGCTCGCGTCCGGTTGGGCGTCGAGCCTCTCCGCGTCCCAGCTTCCCGAGGTTTCTACCGAGGACGCCCTCATCGCGCTCGAGCGAGGCTGGAACGAGGCATTCTACGCGCGGGACGTAGCGTTCCTCGAGAGCATTCTCGCCGACGATTTCATCGTGACCTACGACGACGGCACGCGCGGCGACAAGGCCCGCGAACTGGCGCTTGCCGAGTCGTTCAACCAGCGGGTGATCTCGGCCACGCAGGACGACTTCATCGTGCAGGTCTACGACGACGCCGCAGTGGTGTGGTTCACGCTACGCGTGGTCGGCATCCGACGCGGGCAGGAGGCCGAGATCGTCCTGCGCTACACGGACGTCTGGGTGGTGCGCGACGGACGCTGGCAGTGCGTGTCGTCCCAGAGCACGCGGGTCAATCCACGGTAGCCTGCGCGGCTCGGCGCTTCCGCGCCGTCAGTGCGGCGCCGTCTTCGTCGCCTGCGGGTCCTGCATGGACACCGCCGGTGGATGCTCGATCCGCAAGCGGTCAGATGCACGTCCGGCCAAGGCGCCGCCAGAAGTCCGCCTCATCGGTACAGGCCAGTGCAGCGGCGGCCATCCGAGCGCCGCCGGGCGTGTCGGCGGCCTTCGCGGCCCGGGCCGTGAACGACTCGGAGACGGTGACCCCGCGCTCCGCGAGCATCGCGCGGACGAGCTCGGCCTGCCCTTCGGCTCGTCCCGCTGCCTTGCCTTCCGCCCGTCCGGCGGCCTCGCCCTCGGCCCGTTCCCGGCTTCCCAGTACGCGCAACAACGGGTCGTCCTCGGGGCCGGTTCCTTCCCGCGTACCCAGCATGCGCCCGACCCGCTCCAGCACGCGACAGGTGCGCTCCGTCGTCAGCGGCTCGGTCAGCGCCACATGGATTTCCGAGGCGGTCCAACCCGGAAACGCCTCACTTTCCGGCACGACGCCATACCGGTCGCCCTGCAACCGATGGATCGTCACGCCGGCGGGCCAGCGGCGGGTCGCTCCGGCCGGCGGCACCAGCATCCACAGCTCCGGGAAGCCCCACGCCTCGTACAACGGCAGCTTGCCCCGGCGGATGTCGGTGGTGTGATCGACCTCCAACACGACGTCCGGCAGGTCATGGAGGCCGATGATCAGCGGCCCGGACGGCATGCGGGCGCGGCGCGGGTGCAGGTAGAGCGTCTCGTCCGCCTGCATGATCCGCTCGGCCCGGCCGGCGTCGTCGTTCACCCGCAGGTCGACCGACCCGAACGCCCGGATCGGCGCGCCGCGCACGGTTGCGATCAGCCGTGCGAGCTCCGGCAGCCGGCGTGACGTCGACTCGTGGATGCCGCCGGTCGGCTCGGCGAGAACCCAGGCGGTTTCGGTGCGCGCCTCCCAGTACTCGAGACGACCGTCGAAGTCGGCGAGCTGGTCCCGGCGCAGGGCTATCGGTCGACACCCGGGAAACTGCAGTCCGGTCGGCGTGCGACGGTCGCGGGTCGGTGCCGAGGTCGGCGTATCCCTGTCGCTCGTGGATCGGGCCGCGCGCGTCGAAAGGCCACCGTAAGCCATGCCCGATTATAGTCATGCACGATAACCGCTGTCGAGCCGCCCTGCGAACAGCGTCACCGTTACGCACATCGCCACGTTGACGCCGAGCCCGACCACGCCGGCGTGGACGTTCCACACCGTCGGCAGTCCCGCGAGCAGCAGCCCCGCATAGATCGCGCAGCCGGCCAGCATCCCGCTGGACGCCGCGGCCGTCGTCAGGCGCCGCCACGTCACGCCGAGGACGAACAGCGGCGCCACCTGGGCCAGGATCTCCATCTTGATTTCGGTCAGGCCCCACAACGTCACCCGCGGCGACAGGGCGATGATCACCAGCACGCCGACGACAACCCACGAGAGCAGCTTGCCGATGCGGGTCAGTCGTTCCTCGGAGGCGCCCTCGAGCAGGGCGGCCCCCACGATGTCCTTGGCGAGGATCGACGAGAGGCTCAGGAGCACCGAGTCGGCGGTCGACATGACGGCGGCGACGACGGCGGTGATGACCGTCACGCAGAGGAGGTAGAGCAGCAGGGACCGCCCGCTCCAGACGGTCAGCAGCGCCGGCATCACCTGGTCGGCGTCGCCGCCGGCGGACAGCTCGCGGATGGCCAGGATGCCCACCATGAACATGACCCCGGTGGTGACCAGCGGCAGGAAGACCATCACGCTGAAGGCCCGCTTGAGCGTCGCCGCGTCGCGGGCGGCGTAGATACGCTGGATCGCGTGGGGATAGACGGCGCCGGAGAAGCCGATCAGCAGCAGCGTGCTGAGCCAGTTGCGCGAGACCTCCCACGCCGGGACGGCGACCTTCTCCGGCGCCTGCGCCGCGACCGCCAGCGTCAGCTCGGTGAGGTGGGTCGGGGTCGGCACCACGGCCAGCAGCAGGCCGGCCAGTCCCACCAGCAGCATCACGCCCTGCACGCAGTCGGTCCAGGCGACGGCGCGCATGCCGCCGACCGTCTCGTAGACGATGACGACCAGCGTCAGCAGCACGACTCCTGCCCAATAGGGCACGGCGCCGCCCGACAGTCCTTCCGTGACGTGGCCCATCGCCATGAGCTGGGCCAGCAGGTAGTTGGAGATCGCCAGGACGAGCAGCACGTTGGCGAGCAGCGTCAGGCGGGGCGAGCCGAAGCGGTGCGTGATCCAGTCCCCCGGGGTGACGAAGGCATGGCGGCGGGCGACGCGCTGTAGGCGCGGCGCGAAGATCAGGTAGACGACGATGATCGCCATCATGAAGCCGACGCTCATCACCCAGGCGTAGCCGATACGGAATGCCTCTCCCGGATAGCCGAGCAGCGTGTTGCCGCTGTACTGCGTCGCGTAGAGGGTCAGCAGCAGCACGAAGCCGCTCAGGTTGCGGCCGGCCAGGTAGAAGTCGCCCAGGCCGGTCTGGGCGCCGCGGCGCCGGGTGGCGTAGCCGACCGAGACGAGCACCAGCAGGTAGAGGCCCACGGCCGCGCCGGCGCCGAGCGCGAGCGACGAGCTCACGGTTCGCCTTCCGCGTCGTCCGGGTCTTCGCCGGCCGGCGGTACGGACCAGTGGCGCGCTACTACGTACGCGGTGAAGACGGCGACGGCCAGGTAGGCGGAGAGAGATATGACGACCCAGTGCGGGAGCCCGAACCAGAGCCGCGCGGGACTGCCGGCCGGGAGGTACCAGGGCACGGAGGCGGCGAACAGGAAGACGTACACGAACCAGATCCAGAGGTGCGACCGTGGTTCCAGCGGTTCGTGGCGAGACCCTGCGGGGCTCTTGCCGCGGGCTGCTCGCGGTTCGGAAGGAGCCGGCATGCTTCGTCCGGACCGACGCCGGACATCGCGGCCGACTGGCAGCGCGTCCACCGGCGGAATCCCGGCCCGGTGGCCCTATGATAGTGCCGTGCGGCTCGGGACTGGGACCGGGCTCCGGCCGGTCTTCGCGAGGACAGGAGGGCGTGCGATGGGAAGAATGAAGCGAGTTGTCGTGCTGCCGACCATCGCGGCCGGCATGGCGGTCGTTGGCGCGGCCGCGGTGGCGCAGGGGCAGGAGGAAGAAATCTCCCTGGAGGGCGTGGTCGATCTGCACTTCCACACGGGACCCGATTCTCGCCCGCGCTCCGTGGACGACATCGAGGCGTCGCGGCTGGCCGCCGAGGCGGGCATGCGCGCCATCCTGCTGAAGAACCACTTCACCATGACAGCCGATCGCGCGGCCATCGCGATGGAGCAGGTGGACGGCCTGGAGATCTTCGGCGGACTCGTCCTCAACCGGGCGGTCGGCGGCATCAACCCCGAGGCGGTGCGGCAGATGGCCGCGTTCTCGGGCAGACGCGGCAAGGTCGTATGGCTACCCACTTTCGATTCGGAGTACGCCGCGACGTCGTCGGGCGGCGGCGTGCCGTACGTGCCCATCCTGGAGGGCGGCGAGCCGCTGCCGGCGGTGCTGGAGGTGTTCGAGCTGCTCGCCGAGCACGACCTGACGTTGGCGATGGGGCATTCGGCGCCGGGTGAGGTCCTGCGTCTGATCCCGGAGGCGAAGCGTCTCGGGGTGCCCCGGATTCTCGTGACGCACGTGTTCAGCCAGGGCGCGACCCGCGAGCAGATGCGGCAGATGGCCGACGCGGAGGCGATCATGGAGATCGACTGGCTGGCCGTGCACGGCGGCGGCCGCACCATCGAGGACTATGTCTCGGCGATCCGCGATCTGGGCGCCGACGCCTTCTTCATGTCGTCCGACCTTGGGCAGGAAGGTAATCCGGTGCACACCGACGGCCTGCGGACCTATATCCGCGCGATGCTGGACGCCGGCATCACTGCGGATGAGATCGACACGATGATCCGGCGCAACCCGGCGCGGCTGCTGGGGCTGGATCCCTGGTAGACGGATCGGCCGCGGCGGCGCGACCGGCCGCAAACGTCGTGGGCGGCGCTGTTCGAGATTCGGGATGCGTCGCGAGCGTCAGTGCACCCGATAGTCGGGCCGGTGTTCGTCCCAGGGATCCGTATCGAGTGCCTCCTCGGCCTCCCAGCGCCGCCGGCGCTCCGCGCGCCGCAGACGATGGCGCCAGATCGCGGCCAGGGCCAGGCTCGTGATCAGGGTCCAGAGGGTGAAGGGGCTGGCCAGGAACGTTATCCACTCTTCCCAGCCGCCGGAGCTGCGCCAGAAGAGGCGGGTCGCGCCGCGCACGGTCGTTCCGGTGGCGCCGATGAAGGCGTTGTCGAAGGTGGCTCCGGCCGCGACCCCGGACAGTATGCGCGACACGACGGCGGCGCCGTGCCGCCGGATGACGTCGCGGACGATGGCGTGCGAGATGATGTAGGCGCGCGCGGCGTCCCGTCCATCCCCGTAGAAGAGGCCTTCGAGGGCGGTGACCGTCGGCTGGCCGGCCATGACGGTGGCCCACAGGAACCGGGACCGGTTGCCGATGCCCCAGCTTCGTTCCGCGACGCTGGCGAGTCCTTCGTCGAACCAGCGGGGCAAGCGTCCGCCGCCGGCCGCCCGCGCGGCCAGAATGTGGGCCACCTCGTGGTGAAGCACCACCTCCAGCGAGTCGTGGGGGTAGCTTCCGATGCGGTCGGGGAAGAGGACGATGAGGTCGTTCGCCGCATCGGCGAACCCTCCGACCCACGGGGCGGTTTCGCGCGCGATGCGCGAGTCCTCCGGCACGAGCACGACCCGAATCCGGTTGCCCGGATCGCTCAGGCCGACCAGGCGCATCACCGCCTGCAGGCGGCCGACGTCGAGCCGCCGGATCTGGCTGGCGACGGCGCGGAGCCGCTCGGGTGCCTCGATCGCCAGCTCGGGAAGACGCAACTGGGCGCTCGCCGGTGCGACGCAGGCCAGCGTGAGGCAGCCGACCAGTCGCAGCGCCGCGGCCGTCGGCGCCTGCGCGCGAGGCCGGCGGGTCCCGGTGGGCAGAGGATCGTCAGGCAGAGTCCGGGGCGCCGGGGCGGATCGACGCGACCGTCGCGCCGAGGTGGGATCGCGGATCGTCCCAGAAGGCCGTGACCAGGGGATGCTGCTCGAGCGTGGACTGGACGTTTCCGCGCTGGACGCCGGTCCCGCGCCCGTGCACGAAGCGTACCTCCTGCAGCCCCGCGGCCGACGCCGCGTGCACGTACTCCGTGACCACGGACCGGATGTCGCGCGGCGCGAAGGTGTGCAGATCCAGCTCCGCCTCGATGGGCACGCGGTGTGGCGGTTCATCACTCATCGCCTGGAAATCGCCGCCGAAGGCGACCACGAGGTCGCGCTGCGGCCTCCGCTCTCCGTCCAACCAACCCTCGCTATGAGTCTACGCCGTCGTGCGGCGCAGACGCGTAGACGGCCGTCACCTGGGTGGTGATGCCCCCGCGCACCGAGAAATCGCCGACCACGGTCATCCGGCGCGGGCGGCACGCGGCGACGAGGTCGTCCAGGATCCGGTTGGTGACGTCCTCGTAGAAGATGCCCTGGTCACGAAAACGAATCAGGTAGTACTTCAGCGCCTTGAGCTCGATGCAGCGTTCGCCGGGCACGTACGTGATGCGGATCTCCCCGAAGTCGGGGAGCCCGGTCTTCGGACAGACCGACGTGAACTCGGGGCAGCGGATGGCGATCTCGTAGTCGCGCTCGCGTCTGGGGTTGGGAAACGTCTCGAGCGGCGAATCCGGCATCCGATGAGTTTAGCCCGACCGGACACCGGGTCGGTACGCAACGGATTGACACGCGAGAACCCCCGCGCTAGGCTTCTCTCACTTTTATTGGGTTTTTCCGTCCTGATGACCGTCGGCGCGCGCGGTCTTCGAGGCGTCCACAATCGCGCGCTCACACCAGGGGGAGCGCCGATGGCCGCAGCCCGCAAGATGGGCAAGACCGAGTTGTTCGCGCACTTCGTCGAGCACATGTCCAACTACGACGTCACTCTCAAGCGCGGTGACGTGCGGGTGTTCTTCGAAGAGTTGCAGCGACTGTGCGAGGAGCAGCTTCAGGATTCCGGCGAGTTCACGCTCCCCGGTATCGCGAAGCTGGTGCTGCAGAACCGTGAGGCGCGGATGGGTCGCAACCCGGCGACGGGCGAAGCCATCGAGATCCCGGCGAAGCAGGTGGTCAAGGCGCGCATCGCGAAGCAGCTCAAGGACGCCGTGCTCACCGACGCGTAGCGTTCCTGTGCCGGACGCCGGACCGAGCCGGCGCCCAGCGCGAAGTGCGCCAGGCCGGGGTGGGCGTCTCCCCGGCCTCCCGCTTCACTCCTTCCGGACCGACGTTGCGGCCGGTCCGAGCGAACTCGGGTTTGCTGTCCTTCCTTCCGCCACTCTGCGACCAACCGATGGCGATCGACGTGCTCATGCCGCAGCTCGGCGAATCCATCGCCGAGGGCACCATCGTGCGGTGGAACAAGCGCGTGGGCGACCGGGTCGACAGGGACGAGCCGCTGTTCGAGGTTTCCACGGACAAGGTCGACGCGGAGGTGCCGTCACCGGCCGGGGGCGTCCTGGCGGAGGTGCGTGCGGAGGCGGGCGAGACCGTGCCCGTCGACAGCATCGTCGCCGTCATCGGTGCGCCCGGGGAGACCGTGGTCGAGAGCGGCGGTGCGCGCGCGCCGGAATCGTCCGCAGCGGCGCCGGGGGCCGACGGCCCCGCGCCGGCAGCGGCGCCGCCGTCGGCGGGGCGCCGGAGCGCCCATGTATCTCCGGTCGTTCGCCGGCTGGCGCGCGAGCACGGCGTCGACCCCACCGAGGTAGCGGGCACCGGTGCGGGCGATCGCGTCACGAAGGACGACATCCTGAAGCACGTCGCGGCGGCATCGCCGGCCGGCGCCCACGCGCCGGCGGCGCCGAGGGACGACCGTCGCATCGAGCCCCTGTCGGTCATGCGGCGCGGGATCGCGGAGCACATGGTCCGCAGCCGCCGCACGTCGGCGCACGTGCACACGGTATTCGACGTCGATTTCTCGCGCGTAGTCGCGCTGAGAGAGGCGCACAGGGACTCGTACGCGCAGCGCGGCGCCCGCCTGACGTTCCTGTCGTTCGTCGCGAAAGCGGCGATCGACGCGCTGGTCGAGATGCCGCTGCTCAACGCGTCGCTCACGAGTGACGGCGGCGGGATCATCCACGCGCCCGACGTCAATCTGGGCATCGCCGTGGCCCTCGAGGGCGACGGCGGTCTGATCGTGCCGGTAATCCGGCGCGCGGGCGAGAAGAGCGTGCCGGAGCTGACCGCGGCGATTGCCGATGTGGCCGCGCGCGCACGCTCGAAGCGCCTCGCACCGGAGGAGGTGCAGGACGGGACCTTCACGATCACCAATCCCGGGGCGTTCGGGTCCCTGTTCGGGATGCCGATCATCAACCAGCCGCAGGTGGCGATACTCTGTCTGGGAGCGGTGGAGCGCCGGCCCGTGGTGATTGACGACGCGGGGACGATCGCGGCGCGCCCGCGCGCCTACCTTGCGCTCGGCTTCGACCACCGGCTCATCGACGGCGCGGTCGCGGACCGGTTCATGGCCCGGGTAAAGTCCGGCCTCGAGCGATTCGACAGCGGCAGCCTGTAGCTTTCACCCGTCTCTCCATGCGTCCAGCGCGGGCTCTTCACGTTCGGCGGCTCGGGCTCGTACGGTACGCCGCTGCCGTCGAGCTGCAGAGGAAGCTCGTGTCCGAGCGCCAGCGGGACGCGATAGCCGACCAGTTGCTGCTGCTCGAGCACCCGCCCGTGATCACCCGGGGCGTGCGGGCCGGCGCGGACAACGTACTGGCGCCGCCGGACGTGTTGCGCCGGCGCGGCGTCGAGGTCCACGACGCGCGGCGCGGCGGTGACGTGACCTATCACGGACCCGGACAGCTCGTGGGGTACCCGATCCTGTTGCTGAAGCCGGACCGTTGCGACGTGCACCGGTACGTCCGGGATCTCGAGGAGGTTCTCATTCGGGCGGTGGCCGGGTTCGGCGTCCGTGCAACGCGGATCGAGGGCCTCACCGGGGTCTGGGTCGGCAACGACAAGCTGGCCGCGATCGGCGTGCGCCTGTCGCGCTGGGTCACCAGTCACGGATTCGCGCTGAACGTGGCGACCGATCTCGACGATTTCGCGCTGATTCGGCCGTGCGGCCTCGCGGATCGCGGCGTGACCTCGCTTGCCCGGCTTACCGGTACGAAGGTTTCGGACGTCGCCGTCGCCGACCGCGTCGCCCGACGCTTCGCCGAGGTGTTCGACCGCGAAATCGTGGTCGATGATTAGTACTAGTCGGCTCGGTCGACGGCGTCAGCCGGCGCGGGCGGCTTCGAGCCTGCTGCGCTCGCCGGCGTCGAGCGCCGGCTCGACGATGCGCGCCACACCGCCGGCGCCGAGCAGGACCGGCGCGGCCAGCGCCTGCCTGCGCGTCCCGAATTCCCCGTCGACCGCGACGAAACAGGAGGCCTGGCGGCGGCTGCCGGTGACGAGGGACGCCGCGACCCGTCCGGCCGCCGCCGCGAGGGCGTAGGGACCCGGGGGCCACAGCGCCGCCGCTCGCGCGCGCAGGCGCCGGTACCGCGGGGGCGGGAGCAGCGCCTCGAGCGACAGGCCGCCGACCGTCGCCTGGCTCCACGGCACGACGACGTGCTCCGGGGGCGCACCGAGCACGGTGAGGGCTACCTCGGAGGCCTCGCATCCGGCCTCCAGCGCGACGATGGCTCGCAGCGCGCCCCGGAGGGCCTCCGGGGCGGAGCCGAGCAGCCGGCGCCTGTCGAATCCCGCCTCGGATACGCCTCGTTCGACGAGGCCGCGCTGCCCGGCGCCCGCGCAGATGACGATGGCGCCGCGAGCAAAGGCGGCCACTTGGCGCAGCCGATTCAGCCCGGCATCCGCATCCCACGCGGCATCGTGAGTGCCGGCCGGGCCGGCCAGGATCAGCAGGTCCGCTCCTACTGCGGCCGAGGGGTTGCTGTCGGCGGCGATCGCCGTGCCGAACCCCTCGATAGGTCCTGCCTGGCGGATGTCGAGCGCCTTGCCGGCCGCGATGTCTCCGGCGTCGTCGATCAGCCGCACTTCGCGGTAGATGTCGTGCGCGGCCGTCACGCGCGCGACAGAACCGCCGAGCGTTCCGGCGCCGATGATGGCGAGAACCGGCATGTCGGGAGCCTGCGGCAAGAGCCCGCTGCAATTCGAGCCGCGATGCTCGCGGTATTCTAGTGGCGATGACAGTCGACACAGGACCGGCGGCCGAAGAGCGGGATGCCCGTTTCGCGGGCTCGGTGGCCATCGTGACTGGAGGATCGAAGGGGATTGGGCGCGCGGTGGCCGAGAGCCTGCTGCAGCGCGGCGCCGACGTCGTGATATCGGGGCGCTCGGTCCGGTCGCTGGACGAAGCGGCCGCCGGGCTGGCGGCACTCGCCGGGACCGCGGGCGCCGGACGCATCGAAACCGTGGCGGCCGACGTGCGGCGGCCGGCGGACGCGGAGCGGCTGATCGCCGCCGCCGCGGATCGTTTCGGCGGCGTCGATATTCTGGTCAACAACGCCGGCGTCGGTTGTTTCGACTCGGTCGCGGAGCAGTCCGTCGACGATTGGGCGCAGGTGATCGAGACCAACCTGAATGGGGTCTTCTACTGCTGCCGGGCGGCGATCCCGATTCTGCGTAGCCGCGGCGGCGGGTGGATCGTAAACGTGAGCAGCCTGGCGGGCAGCCATCCGTTCGCGAACGGCGCGGCCTACTGCGCGTCCAAGGCGGGCCTCGATGCGTTCACCGCCGCCCTGATGCAGGAGGTGCGGTTCGACGGCATCCGGGTGAGCGCGGTGGCGCCCGGATCCGTAGGGACGGCGTTCGCCGGCAGCGACGATCGGCACGCCGCGGCGCCCTGGAAGCTGACGGCCTCCGACGTCGCGCAGGTAGTCGTCGATCTCGTGAGCCATGACGCGCGAAGCCTGCCGAGCCGGGTCGAGATTCGTCCGTCACAGCCGCGCAAGGGCTGACCGCCGGGAACGCCATGTGGATTCTCCGCGGCACCGTCGACGAAGAGCCAGTGATCATCCGGCTGCCGCCGGGGGCGGCCCGGACGCTGGGCCGGGGAACGAACGCCGACTTCATCGTCGGCGATGCACTCATGTCGCGCGTTCACTGCCGGTTGACGGCTTCGGAACGGCAACTCGTGATAGAGGATCTGCAGAGCACGAACGGCACCTTCGTCAACGACGTGCGCCTCAAGCTCTCCACCCTCGATGACGGCGACCGCGTGCGGGTGGGCCAGGTGGAGTTCAGCGTCAGCCACCGGAGTTGAGAGCGGGTCGGAAGACCGGTCGACGGCCGCCGCCGCGCAGACTCCTATTCCGCGGGGAGCGTCCGCTCGATCCAGTCGATCAGGATCTCGGCGACTCGCGGGCTGATCTCGGGGTTCCCCGGCGACGCGTTCTGTTCTGCGCCGCTCGCCGCCAGCAGCAGGTGGTTCACGCCGTCGAGCGTGGCCAGCTCCACCGTCGATTCCCGCCGTCCCCGCAGGCGCGCGACGTTCTGGAGACGTTGAGCGTGATAGGGCGGGACCAGCCGGTCCAGCGCGCCCTGAATCAGCAGCAGCGGCTGCCGCACGCGGCGCACCTCGTCCGTCGGGTCGAATGCCAGAAAGCTGCGGAACAGCGGCGTATCGGCCTGTCTGCGCATGTCGTCGGGAATGCCGTCCCACCCGCCGTCCCCCAGCACCGCGCGGTGGATGCGCGTCTGCAGCTCGATCCGTTCCTGGCGTTGGTCGCCCGTCGTGCCGGTACGGCGGAGCTCGTCCCGCTGCTGCTCGAGCACGAACGTGGCGCCGGTCGTGCCGGGCGTAGCCACCAGCGCGAGTCCCCTGATGCGGTTCTCGCGGCGCGCGGCCAGCAACCCGATCCAGCCGCCCTCGCCGTAGCCGACGGCAACGATGCGATCGCGGTCGACGTCCTCGCGCCGCTGCAGGTAGCGCACCATCTCGCGGACGTCCTGGGCGTAGTCGATGAGCGCGGCCGATTCGGCGCGGCCGCCGCTCTGCCCGAAGCCCCGCTTGTCGTAGCGGGCGACGACGAATCCCCGGTCCGTCAGCGTCCAGGCGAGCTGCCGGAAGATCGGCACGCCGGAGACGATCTCGTCGCGGTCGACCGGACCGGTGCCCGGCACCAGCAGCACCGCGGGCCAGCGGCCGTCCGCCGGCGGCGTCAGGTCGACCGGCGCGGTCACCGTCGTCGCCAGGGTGAACCCGGCCGCCGGCACGCGCACGCGCTCGCTGCCGGGGTGCGGCGGATCGGTGGTCAGCCGCGCCGAGACCGACGCGATGTCGCGCCGGGCGACCTCCAGCGCCGCGTACGGCAGACTGACCCGCAGCAGGCGGTCGTTCTCGTCGATCCACACCTCTGCGTCGAGCGGCTGGGAGGGGTCGACGAACGTGATGCGATAGGTCCGCGCCTCGATCGTTCGCGCGGCGGTCTCGATATGCTGGATGCCGACTGCATCGACGCGAGCCGAGACGCGGCCGCGCGGCGGGACGTAGATCGGCAGCTCCGCGCCCGGTCGGGCGCCGGCGAGGCGCATGGCCAGCGCCTCGTAGCTGGCGAAGACGGAGTTTGGAAGCAGGACCGAGGCCGGGTCGATCCGCGCCTCGGTGGTGCTCCGCCGGTCGCCCTCCTGCAGGGTGTTCGTCGCGGCGCCGTCCGCGAACGTGCTCTCGAGGCGGAAGGAAATGCCCGCCTGGGAACCTTCGAGCGTGAGCTGCCGGGGGCGCCATTGTGTGTCGTAGGCGGCTTCGAAGACCCGCGTGTCGACCGGTACGGGCGTTGTCAACTGCCCGCTCGACTGCAGGAGCCAGCCGTCCCCGGTGCGTACGACGCGCACGCGTTCGAAGCCGGCCGGCGTCGAGCGAACGAAGATGTTGAAGAGGGCCTCGCCGGCGCCCGCGTCGGGGGGCGGCTGGGTGCGGACGGCGGTTGCCGTCGCGGCCGCCGCGGACAGGCAGAGCGCCAGGCGCAGGCACGTGCGAAGTCGTCGTTGCACGAGAATCAGCATATCATCGACGCGCCCGACGGACCGCCCATGAACATTGCCGACTATCGGATTCTACGGACCCGCGCGGGGTTCATCGCAGCGGAGGACCGCGGCTGGATCGCGGTCGCCGGCCAGGACCGCGCCGACTTCCTGCAGGGGCTGTTGAGCAACGACGTCGTCGCCCTGTCGCCGGGGGCCGGCTGTTACGCGGTCTGTCTGACGCCGCAGGGGCGCATGACCGCGGATATGTACGTTCTTGCCCAGCCCGACCGCCTGTTGCTGGACGTCGACCGCGGCGTGGCGGATCGGCTCCGGGAGCGGTTCGACGATCTCGTCTTCACCGAGGACGTGCGCGTCGCCGATCTGAGCGCCGGCTCGGCGGGGTTCGGCGTGCACGGACCGGCGGCCCGCGAGGTGGCGGAGGCGCTGAGCGGGCCGGCGGCCGGGGCCATGGCGCCATGCGCGCATCGCGCCCTCGAACTCGGCACGGCGGCGGGCTGGGTGGCGCGGACCGACGACCTCGGAATCGAAGGCTACCGCGTCGTCGTGGAACGCCCGGCCGCGGAGGCGTTGCAGCGTGCGCTCGAGGCCGCCGGGGCCGTGGCGGTGGACCGCACCGCCGCCGAAGCCGTGCGGGTGGAATCGGGCCGGCCCGCGTATCCCATCGACATGGACCACGACACGATTCCGCTGGAGGCGGGGATCGCCGACCGCGCCATCAGCTTCGACAAGGGATGCTACGTGGGACAGGAGGTCATCATCCGCATCCTCCACCGCGGCCAGGGTCGCATCGCGCGCCGGCTCGTGGGGTTGACGCTGGGGAGGCGCGACGGCGCGGAACCGGCGCCGCCGCCGCGGGGTGCGGCGATCTTCAGCGGCGGCGCCGACGTGGGGCGCGTGACGAGCGCCGTCCGCTCGCCGGCCCTGGGCGGGGTCATCGCGCTGGGATACCTCCGCCGGGAACTGGCCGACGCCGGCGGGGCGTCCGTCGAGGTCTCGTCGGGTACGGAGCGCGTGCCGGCGACCGTCACGCCGCTGCCGTTCGTACCGCCTGCCGATCGCGCCGTGTGATAATCCCCCGAACGCATGCCTCTCTACACCGGGGTCGGCGACCGCGGCACCACGGCGCTGTTCGACGGGACCACGGTGCCGAAGGACGATGCGCGCGTCGCCGTCTACGGCGACGTCGACGAGCTGAACGCGGTGGTCGGTCTCGCCCGCGCGGCCGGGCTGCCGGACGACCTCGACGAGATGGTCGTCGCGGTGCAGCGCGATCTGTTCGCGATCGGGGCGCGCCTGGCCGACCCGCGGTCGCGCATTGCGGCGCGCGTGACCAAGGCGCAGTTGGGTGCGGACGACGTCCACCGCCTGGAGGCCTGGATCGACCGGGTCGACGGCGCGGTGCCGCCGCTGCGCAGCTTCATCCTGCCGGGCGGCAGTCCGGCCGGGGCGGCGCTGCACCAGGCCCGCGCCGTGTGCCGCCGTGCCGAGCGCCGCATAGTCGGACTCGGCGTGGAAGCGGTGGAGCCCGAGCTGCTGCGCTACGTCAACCGGTTGTCGGATCTGCTGTTCGCCCTCGCCCGCGCGGTCAACCACCGATCCGGGGCGGCCGAGATCGAGTGGTGACGCGGTCCGGTCCGGGTGCGCGGCCCGGGGGTTCAGCCGCGGGCTTCGAGGGTGCGCTTCACCGCGTCGAAGATGTTGCGGGCGAGCTCCTGCGAGATCTGCTCCCGGATGGCGCCGCAGGGGACGATGACGGTGTCGTCCCCGGTTTCGATGGCGACGTCCCACTGGTCGCGCGCGAGCCCCTCCGGCCGCTGCTGGACGAGGTCGCTCGGTATGGCGGTCGAGGCGCGATGATCGGGGCTCGCGGCGACGGCGATCGGGGCGCCGTTGATCAGCACGCGGGCCGCCGTCACGTCCGCTTTCGGAATCGTCCGGTCGCCGTGGTGAAACGCCTCCGCGTCCTCGGCGAAGAAGACGAGGCCCGTTTCCGACGGAATCTCGGCCAGTATCGTCCGCCCGTGCGCCTCGATGGATGCGCGTTCGCCGCGCCGCTTGCGCCGGTCGCGGGTCAGCGCCGTCGCCATCCGCAGGGCGAGGAAGAGGAGGAGCATCGCGACCACGGCCCACAGCACGTCGCGCATGCAACCATGGTAACGCCTGCCGGCGAAGCGTGATCCCGGGGGCGGGCGGCTGGCTCGCGAGCGGGCCGCCGGATACGATCGGGGGGGCGGTCGGCGCCGGAGACGGGAGATGGAGTCGGTCATCGTTCACTACCAGGAGATCGCGCTCAAGGGGCGGAACCGACCCTGGTTCATAGACCGGCTCGCGAGCAGCCTGCGCGACGCGACGGCCGATCTCGACGTGACCCATGTGCGCCCGCTCATGGGACGCATCGAGATGGGACTGGGGCCGGCGGCCGACTGGCCGGCGGTCCGCGAGCGGCTCGGCCGGGTCTTCGGCGTGGCGAACTTCGCCCGTTCCCGGAACGCGGGACGAGAGGTCGACGAGATCGCCGGCGCCATTCTCCGGCACCTGGACGAGCCCGGCGCCGGCGCCCCGGAACGGGTGACAAGCTTCCGGGTCCGGGCCACGCGCGCGGACAAGACCTACCCGCTGACTTCGCCGCAGATCGAACGCGAGGTAGGGGGGCGGATCAAGGCGGCGCGGGGCTGGCGCGTCGACCTGGAATCCCCGGACCTTCCCATCAGCGTCGAGATTCTGCCCGACCGCGTGTTCTACGCGCTGGGCAAGGAACCCGGCCGGGGTGGACTGCCGACCGGCACCAGCGGCGCCGTGCTCTGCCTGCTGTCCGGCGGAATCGACTCGCCGGTGGCCGCCTACCGCCTGATGAAGCGGGGCTGCCGGGTGCGGTTCGTGCATTTCCACGCGTACCCGATCCTGTCGCGGGCGTCGCTCGACAAGACGCAGGAGATAGCCGACCTGCTGACGCGCCACCAGTTGCGCTCGCGGCTGTACGCCGTGCGCTTCGGGGAGATCCAGCAGACCATCGTGCTCTCGGCCCCGCCCCCGCTGCGGGTCGTGCTCTACCGGCGGATGATGATGCGGATCGCCGAGCGGATCGCCGGTGTCTGCGGCGCTAAGGCGCTCGTCACGGGGGAGTCGGTGGGGCAGGTGGCGTCGCAGACCATCGAGAACCTGGCCGTGATCAACGACGTCGTCACGCTGCCGGTGCTGCGTCCGCTGATCGGCTCCGACAAGGAGGAGATCACGCAGGAGGCGCGGCGCCTTGGGACGTATCCGATCTCCATCATCCCCGACCAGGACTGCTGCACCCTGTTCGTGCCCCGCCGGCCGGCGACCCGGGCCCGGCTGGAGGACGTCGAGCGCGCGGAGCGGGGTCTGCAGGTGGCCGAGCTGGTCGACAGGGCGGTGGCGGAGGTCGAGCGGCAGGACTTCCTGTTTCCGGCCCCGGCCCCGGCTGCGGCCGCAGGGTTGGCCGCGGGCGGCGGCGCGGACACCGCGGCGGCGCCGGCCCGGCCGGGGTGAACCGCGTCGCGCCACGTGCGCCGGCCGCCGCGCGCCCCCGGTCGGGTTTCAGACCAGATCGGCGTGGAGCAGCCCCCGCCGGTGGTCGCGCAGCGCATCGCGGGTGCTCCGGAAGGCGAGATCGTCCCACGGAACGGTGTCCAGCGCGAACCACGCGGCCTCCAGCGACTCGTCGGCCGCGTCGAGCGTTCCGCCCACCACGGATGCCTTGTAGACGATGACGATCGGCACCGCCCCCGCGTACGCGTAAATGTTGATGAGTCCGTCGAGCCGGATGTCGAGGCAAGCCTCCTCGCGCGCCTCGCGAACGGCGGCAACGGTCGGCACCTCACCGCGGTCGACGTAGCCGCCGGGAAAGACCCACTTGCCGTAGCCCGGCTCTATCGACCGCCGCACCAGCGCGATACGGCCTTTGTCGTCGGTGATCACGGTCCCCACCGCCACCTTCGGGTCCAGATAGACGACGTGCCCGCACTGGGTGCAGACGGGCCGTTCCGGCTCGCCCGCCTTGATCCGCTTCGGCGCGAGGGGACCGCCGCAGGACGGGCAGAACCTGAGCGCGGGGTCGTGGACGTGCGAGTCGCTCACGGGGCGAAATATAATGCGAATCGATGTCCATCCTGAAAGTGGCGCGCATGGGCCACCCGGTCCTCCGCCGGCCCACGCCGCCGCTCGACCCGGCCGACCTCGGCTCCCGGGCCGTCCAGCAACTCATCGACGACATGTTCGAGACGATGAACGAGTACGCCGGCATCGGCCTGGCCGCTCCGCAGGTGCACCAGAGCCTGCGGCTGTTCGTGGCGGGCGTGGACGACCCGGACGGCGGCCTGCCGCCGGTGGTGATGATCAACCCGGAGATCGAGCCCCTCGGCATGGCCGAGGAAGAGGACTGGGAGGGCTGCCTGAGCATCCCGGACATCCGGGGCCGCGTGCCGCGCTCGGTGGAGATCCGGGTCCGGTGCCTCGATCGTCACGGCGCGCCGCAGCGCATCACCGCCAACGGCTTCGCCGCCCGCGTGATCCAGCACGAGACCGACCACCTCGACGGCGTGCTGTTTCTCGACCGGATGGGTTCGTTCGAGAGCCTGACCTTTCTCACCGAGTACGACCGCTACTGGCACAAGGACGGCGAATCCGGCGGGTAGCATAGCATCGCGCGCGGCCGACGAAGCGTCTTGCGGGGCTTGGTGCCGTCCGCGCCCGCGCCTGCGGCGAGATGGAGCTGTCAGGGCGCGTGTTCTTGTGCCGCCCGCTTCCTGTCGAGGGCGCGCTCGGAAGCGAGCCGCTCGAGTTCGACGCTCGAGGGATTCGCGAAAGTCATCGCGTCGGCGATGGCGCCGTGCCCCGCCTCGACGTCGATGGACTTCCACATCTCTCGACAGATGCGCCGGTACGATGGGTGTCCCTGTGGTGAGGTTCTGAGCTCGATGACGTGCATCGCCTCCCGTGCGTTCATGCGCATGTAGAAGCGGATGCGGAACGCCATCGACACGGCGTACTGTGCGACGGTGGACGAGTACTTCCGCGCCAGACGTTCGTAAAGCGCCGCGGAGTCGTCCATCACACGCTTCCAGTCGCCGAGCGCACCCACTTCCGTGACTGCTTCAGGAGGCGGCGCATAACCGTGCTGCGTCGTCAACTCCTGCCAGTCGAGAGTCAGCATCCGGTGGCGTTGCAGATCCCTGAACGCCCCGTAGTCCGAGATCACGTCGAACGTGTAGGTGGCGTGTTCGAAGGCCCGGCCGGGGCGGTGCCGGCGGTTCTTCCGCTCACCGACGTAGGTTCTCAGTACGCGGGCGCGATCCGCCGCTGTCATCGAGCCTGCGACGGCAAGAAGTCGGTCAAGAGGAAGCTGGGTCGCAGGGTACAGTGCAGCAGCCACCACCTTGACCTCGCCCTCCGGATCGAAATCGCTCAGAACAACCTGGGGGCGTGCCTTTCGGTCGGCCTGTCCCGCCATGCTGTCGGACAAAATTCGGGTTTCGCGAGCACGGTCACGCAGGTATTCGGTCCATGCGCCACCCCGATCAGGTAGATCAATGCGCTCCAGGAACTCGGGGAGGACCTTTCTGAGCTCGGGGAGCATCAGGTCGGCCACCTCACGCGTCTCGGACAGCGGATGGGCGCGCATCCTGAGCAGGAGTGCCTCGTACGCCTGGCCGGAACCGTAGATGCCGACGTTCGACCGCGTGGCGGCCGGCAGAAGACCACGCAGCGTATCGAGCGCCTTGGCGCGGATGACGGCCCGGTAGACGGCCTCGGAGTCCTTCGCAGTGCGTGGGTGCCGAATGCTGTAGTGCCGCTGCATCGGATCGATCCAGCGCGCATACGTTTCGAATGCTCGGTCCAGCGTCTCTTCGAACGCCCGGCGGTCCGAGTCGTCCTCGAGCTCCGACGGGACGACGTACTTCCAGCGACCGCCGGGCCGATCCGTGTACGGCACGTAACGCGTGGATTGCTCGAGGTAGGACATCAGCCGGCCGCGCTCGAGCACCTTCGTAAGGAGGTTGGAGACACCCTCGCAGGCGATGTGCGCGCCGCCGAGCTGCGCCACCGAGTCGTCGCCGTACTGAACGAACACCCGGTGGTACAGGCTCTCGGCGCGGCTCTTGCCGGGACCGGGCACTGTCCCGCCGGCACCGGGCTCGACACTGTCGAGGAACTCGTCGAGAAAGAGCCGGCGCGCCGACTTCGGTGACCGCGAATAGCGCGCGAAGAGGGCTCCCTTGACCGCTTCCGGCAGGTTGGTCAGGACGAAGACCGGCTTGTCGCAGTTGCCGAAGTACGGTGCTAGAGCGGCGGTCTCCTCGCGCGTAAACGTCTCAGGGGTCGAAAGCGTCGAGAGCACGCGCTAGGATACACAGTCTGCCGGCAGGTCATCCTCTGGCGGATACCGATCGGACTGGACCATGAGGATCACGATCTCCTTGCCGGACCACTTGGCACAACTTGCGAAACGCGAAGCGCGCCGGCAGGGCATCAGTCTCTCGGCGGTCATTCAGCGTTCGCTGGAGATGAATCTGCGCAGGCCGTTGGGTGCAAGACTCCCGTGGCAGGGAATCGTCAGCGATGGCGGCAGAGCCGCACGCAACGTGGACGCGATGCTGGCCGACGCATGGCCGGACCGCATTGCCGTTGATCGTTGAACAACTCCCGTGTCCGCGAAATCAACGTGCGGATCCGGCACGTTCGCGAGCACGCGGTATGATACGCCGTGACTTCGGCCTTCACCCATCGTATCGAGGTGCGCTTCCGCGACTGCGACGCGATGGGGCACGTCAACAACGCGGTCTACTTCACCTACTTCGAGCAGGCGCGCGCCGTGATGGCGGAGACGCTGGGCCTGCGCCGCGAGTTGTCCCAGGCCGGGCTGGGCGTCATCCTGGCCCATACGTCCTGCGACTACAAGGCGCAGGTGGTGTTCGGCGACCAGGTCGAGGTGGGCGTTCGCGTGGTGACGCTCGGCCGCAGCAGCTTCACGTCCGAGTTCGAGGCGCGCCGCGTGCGGGACGACGCGGTCGTGGCCGTCGGCAGGTCCGTGCAGGCTGTGTTCGACTACGATGCCGACCGGACCACTCCCATCCCGGACGGTCTCCGCGCAAAGCTCGAGGCGCTGATGACCGGCCCGGTTGCGGCCTCGTGAGAGTCACGCTGATCGAGGGGTTCAACCCGGGCCCCTATACCGGGGCCGGCAACAACACCTATCTGCTCTCGGGCCTTGAACCTACCCTGATCGACGCCGCTACCGGGCAGACCCGCCATCTGGCTGCGCTCGACGAGGCGCTCGGGGGGTCCGCGCTCTCGCGCGTGCTCGTGACCCACGCGCACCCGGACCACGCGTCCGGCGCGCCGCATCTCGCGTCCCGCTGGACCGGCGCGGGGTTCTTCAAGCTGCCCTGGCCGGAGCGCGACGGCGAGTACCGGGTCGACTGGCGGCCGCTGGTCGACGGCGATGTCGTGCACGCCGGGGACGGCGCCTTGCGGGTGCTGCACACGCCGGGCCACGCGCCGGATCACGTCTGCTTCCTCGACGAGGCGGACGACACGCTCTTCTGCGGCGACCTGCTGATTCAGGGCGGCACGGTGGTGGTGCCCGGCAGCTACGGCGGCAACCTGACGGACTACCTGGCGTCGCTGGCGCGCGTGCGCGAGTTGCGGCCGGCCCGCGTGCTGCCGGCGCACGGACCCGAGATCGACGATGTGACGGCGCTCATCGACGAGTACGTCGCCCACCGGCGCCGGCGTGACGAGCAGATCCTGTCGGCGCTGCGCGAGGGTCACACCACGCACGCGGCCGTCGTCCGGGTGGTCTATCCGGATCTGGCAACGGAGCTTCTGGGGGCGGCGGGGGAGAGCGTGCTTGCGCATCTGCTGAAGCTGGAAGCGGACGGCGCCGTCCGACGGCACGACGCGACGTGGGAGGCGGTCTGAGGGCCGGAGCGAGTACCGCGATAGGGAGATTCGCATGGAGAACCCGAAGGGCTATGCCAACCCGGAGTTGCTGATGACCCCGCGGGAGCTGGCCGGCCGAATGCACATCGTCACGGCGGACGGCGTGTGGTCGGAGACACCGGAACACGGGCAGGACGCGGTCCGGGGTCCGGTTCCCGTCCTGCTGGACCTGCGCCCCGCCGAGCAGTTCTCGTCCGGTCACATCCCCGGCGCCGCGCACCTGGATCTCTTCGGCCTGAGCCTCGTCGACACCGATCCGGCGCCGCTCGCGGCGTTCCTGTGGATCATCGCGCACCTGCTCACCGCGCGGGGCGTCGACGCCGGCCGCCCGGTCGTCGTCTACGACGATCAGTCGGGAATCCGCGCCGCCCGCGCCTTCTGGTTTCTCGAGTTCTTCGGCCACCCGGACGCGCGGCTCCTCGACGGCGGCTTCGGGGCCTGGGAACGGAAGCGGCTTCCCGTGACCCGGGACGCGGAAGCGCCTGCGCGCGGGACCTGGGAAGTCGGGCGGGACGATGCGCGTCTCGCCACCTGGCGAGAGGTCAGCGAACGCCTGGAGCGCCGGGACGTGGCGATTCTCGATACCCGCAGCGACGAGGAGTACTGCGGCACGCTGGTGCGCGCCCGGCGCGGGGGCGCCATCCCGGGCGCCGTTCACGTCGAGTGGACACGCAACCTGGACGAGGCGGGCGCCTTCAAGCCGGCCGCCGAGCTGCGGGCGATGTACGAGGCCGCCGGCGTCACTCCCGACAAGGAGGTCGTCTCCTACTGCCAGGGCGGCTACCGCGCCGCGCACGGCTACTTCGCGCTGCGGCTGCTGGGCTACCCGCGGGTCCGGAACTACCTCGGGTCGTGGAAGGAGTGGGGCGACCGCGAGGACCTGCCGATAGAGACGCCGGCGCGCTGACACCCGTTCAGCGCCGAAACGGTACCGTCAGTCACTGCCGGAGGCCGGGAGCTTCCGGCCCATCACGACGGTTACCACCATGTGCAGCGTTGCCTCGAGAGCGTCGACCCGGCCGGTCAGACGGTCCACCTTGCTGTTGACCACCAACACGCCGACCGCGCTGACGAAGGAGAGCAGGGCCGTGAGGACCTCGAGCACCGTGGCATCCATGTCTTCCATCATAGCCCGGTCCGCACGGACAGCGGACCCGGGCCGGAATTCCACCGCAACGGGGCGGGACTCGAAGCCCCGCCCCGTCGTTGCGAGTCGCATGGATCCCGGCCCTCCTACCAGCGGTAGCGAGCCGCTACCCAGCGGTAGCGAGCCGCTACCAGAGGTAGCGGGCCGAGAAGACCATCGTGCGCGGCGGACGGGCCGAGATCACCTGCCCGAACCGCTCGTCCACCTGGTTGCCGGCCTCGTCGAACTGCGCGTTGAGGTCGACGTTGCGGAACTGCACCTGGTTGAACACGTTGTAGATCTCCCAGCCGAGCTCGAAGAACCGCCCGTCGCCGATCGGCATCCGCTTGCCGAGGCGGAGGCCGGTGTCGTAGAAGCCGGGCAGCCGCAGGTCGTCCTTGCGCACGTTGCCCACTTCGCCCAGCCCGGGGCGGCTGAAGCAGTCGGTGTTGAACCAGCGGTCGATCGTGCCGCCGCCCGCCGACAGGTCGCAGCTCCGATCGATGTTGGCCGGCACCACCAGGTCGATGCTCGCCAGTCCGTCCGGGTTCGTGGACCGGCGCATCAGGTCGCCGCCGCCCAGGATGTCCTGGTTGTCGGTGGTGCTGAAGGCGACCATGGCCGGCGCGCCGCTCACCATCTGCGTGATGCCGGAGAGCACCCAGTCGTCCAGCAGGAAGCCGGCCGCTCCGCCGGGATCGGGCAGGTCCCAGGTGTAGTTGATCGTCAGCAGATGGGTCCGGTCGAAGTCCGACAGGCCCCAGGACCAGGTGTCGCGGTTCTCGTACTTCGGCACGCGCGAGCGGGCGCCGTAGAGGATGTCCGCCGACGTGTGGTCCTTCGACTGCGACAGCGTGTACGAGACCGAGAACTCCAGGCCGCCCGTGAAGCGGCGGTTGACCTGCGTCTGCAACGCGTTGTACTGCGACCGCCCGGCGTTCTCCGTCATGATGATGCTGGCGTAGCCGGGGTAGGGGCGGAAGAAGTTGTCGGGTAGCGGGAGGCCGGTCGTCGGGTCCTGGTTCTCGGGCAGGAACCGGGCGCCGCGCTCGATGGTGTTCTCGTCCCAGAGCTGCGGGAGGTTGGTGGCGCGCGTCCCGACGTAGGCGATGTCGAGCACCGTCTGCCAGCCGATCTCGGTCTGCACGCCGGCCGTGTAGCTGTAGAGCGTCGGCGCCCGATGATCGGTCACCACGCCATACACCGTGCCCGTCGGATAGACGATGCCGCCGGTGCCGGCGAGCACGCCCTGCCGGATCGTCTCCCAGTTGTACATCGTGTTGTACCAGACCTGCGGCGTCGCGACGAGCGGCGGGTTGAGCGCCTGCCGCCAACTGAGCGCGCCCGCCTGCTGCGTGTTGTGGAAGACGCCGAAATTCGCCCGCAGCGCCGTCCGGCCGTTGCCGAACAGGTCGTAGGCGAAGCCGATCCGCGGCTCGAGCAGGATTGTCGGCAGGTTCTGGAACGGGGCCGGCACCTGCGGATCGTCGTGGCGCACCATGCCGTTGTCGCTGGGCGATCCGGGCACGAGCGCGCCGATGACCACCTCGGGCCGGATGTCGGTCGGGTCGTTGGGATTCATCGCCATCCGGACGCCGTCGACCATGGTGGGCATGTAG
This sequence comes from Acidobacteriota bacterium, assembly GCA_009861545.1. NCBI lineage: Bacteria > Pseudomonadati > Acidobacteriota > Acidobacteriota bacterium. The sequence goes on from VXME01000114.1 coordinate 34,478, forward strand.
AGTTGCGCGGCGTTCATGTGGTCGAAGCGCGACGGCAGGAACGAGGCCGAGGGGTTCGCCTGCTCGAACACCGTGTACTTGCTGAAGCGCATGCCGATGTCCAGCGTCAGGCGGTCGACCGGCTGCCACTTGTCCTGCACGAAGACGTTGCCGATCCACTGGCTGGCGAGCTGGCCCAGCCGGGCGGTGTTCTCCTGGTACGACCGGAACGCGCCGATCAGGGCGTTCGCGTACGGGTGGCCGGTGCCGAACGGGTTCGCCGGATCGCGGTTGAAGTCGTAGCGCCCCGCGAGCGCGCTGGCGCCCTTCCCCTCGATGTTGGTCAGGTGCTCGACGTAGGCGCCGACCTTGAAGTTGTGGCGTCCCGAGGTCCACGACAGCCCGTTGTAGAAGTTGAACAGGTCGTCGTTGCCGTAGTTGATGAAGCGCGAGTCCCAGCTCGGGTTCGCCGGGTTCGGAATCGGCGCCCCGAACGACATCGCCGGAATGATCCCGTACAGATTGTTGGTCGGATACCACTGCGCGAGCGTGTACGGCACGACGCCCCGCGTGTTGGAGCCGTCGCCCCCGTTGTCGCGGCCGTCGTCGCCGGGGAAGGCGGTGTCGGAATCGATGCGCCGGTTCCGGTTGATGTCGAACGAGCTGGCCCACGGGTTGTGCTCGGACGAGTGGCGCCAGCCGAAGTTGAATTCGTTCACCATGTTGTCGCCGATGACGCGCGTGTAGTTGGTGGCGACGGCGAAGTCGTTGTAGGTGAACGTCCGCTCCAGCATCTCCCAGCCGCCGCGCCAGGAGCTGGTCGGCTGCAGCCAGTGCGAGAAGCGCGCGTAGATCGAGTCGCTCGTGGTCGGCCGGACGTCGACCCGGGTGACGTTGTTGATCCGCGGGGCCCGCTGCTGGCCCTGGAACTGGTAGTTGTAGTTCGACTGTCCCTCGACGTTCGGGTCCGGATACCAGTTCAGCAGCGCCTGCCCGTGCGGGTTGATCCGGTCCGCCGGGACGACGTTGCCCGGGAACGGCATGCCGGTCAGCGGATCGACTACCGGGATCAGGTTCCCCGACTGATCGAAGCTGCGCGAGAAGTCGCCCATCCGCTCCGCCAGGCTCGGCACCGTGAGCTGGGCGAGGTTCTGCGGCGTCCTGACCCCCCACTGCTCGTAGCTGTAGAAGAAGAACACCTTGTCCTGCACGATGGGGCCGCCGGCGTTGGCGCCGAGCGTCCAGTAGCGGTACTCCGGCTTCGGGATGCCGGCCTGCTTGTCGAAGTAGTCCTCGCTCCGGAACTGCTCGCTGCGGCCGTAGGTGTAGGCCGTGCCGGAAAACTCGTTGGTTCCCGCCTTGGTGACGAGGTTGATCTGCGCGCCGCCGTTGCGGCCGGTGTCGGCGGTGAAGTTGGTGAGCTGCACGTTCACTTCCCCGACCGCGTCCGGGTTCATCGAGTGGCTGGAGACCTCCGGCAGGCCGATGTCGTTGCCGGGGATCCCGTCGATGGTGACGGTGCTCCAGCCCTGGCGCGTGCCGCCGACGTTGGGCAGCCACGAGCCGATGACGATCTCGCCGATCGCGTCCGGGTCGGGCTGGTAGCCGACGCCCGGCAGGATCCGCAGCATCGACGTGACGTCGCGCCCGCGGACCGTTATCGCGTCGATCGTCTCCTCGGTGATCAGCGCCGAGCGGTCCGAGCTGATCGTCTCGACGATCCGCTGCGCGGTGACCTGGACGGTCTCTTCCAGGGCGGCGATCGAGAGCTCCACCGTGCCGACGTTGTACTGCTGGTTGGTCGACAACTGGGCGCCGGTCAGCTCGTAGGCTCCGAAGCCGGGCAGCTCGACGCGGACCGTGTACGGCCCGGGCTGGACCGCGGCGAAGTTGAAGACGCCGACCTCGTTCGTGACGGTGTTTCTCAGCGCGCCGGTCTCTTCCTGCAGCAGGGTGACCGTCGCGCCCGGCAGGACCAGGCCGCTGTCGTCGACGACGTTGCCGGAGAACCCGCCGGTGGTGGTCTGCGCATTCGCGTTCGACGCAAGACCGAGGACAAGCAGAGTGACGAGAGTGAGCTTCCACGTGTGTCTCATAGGGGTGTCTCCTCATCACGAACGGAGTTCCCGCCGCACGGACGCTCGATCGCCGTCTTCCTCGACTAGTTCAGGTTCGCGACGCGCCTCCGCAGTGCCTTCACGTGCTCCCAGATCTCCTTGTGCTCGTCGTTGTCGCTCGAGTCGTCCTCGCTTCTCTCGCTGCCTCCGACCCTCCCGCGCGAGGAGAACCGCAGGTACGCCTCCAGGTCCCGCAGCGCGGCGGGGTAGTCGTTCAGGTGGTAGGCCAGCAGGCCGCGGTCGCGCAGCTCCGTCGTGGCCGAAGGGTCGAGGGCCAGCAGCAGCTCGGTGATCGCGTGCGCTTGCGGGAACGAGCGCATGCGGACGTAGATGCGCTTCAGGTTGACCAGCATGCGGACGATGATCTCCGGCTTGGTGGCTCGCATCAGCATCCGGCGGTCGAACGCGACCTCGTCGCCCGCGTGGGACCGCAGCAACTTGCTGCAGTCGAGTTCGGAGAGGATGGCGCCGCCGTGGAAGGGATCCACGATGACCTGGTCCTCCTCGAGCGGGGCGTCCGCGCCGCCCGGCTGTACGCGGAGCAGAAAGTGACCGGGAAAGTTCACGCCGTCGGTTTGCAGGCCGGCCCGCCGGGACACCTCGATGTAGACGAGAGCCAGGGTGATCGGGATGCCGGTGCGGCGATCGATGACGTTGTTGAGGAAGCTGTTCCGCGGGTCGTCGTAGTGCTTGCGGTTACCGGCGAACCCCTGCTCCTTGAACAGATAGGAACTGATTCCCGCGATGCGCCGCAGCAGGTCGGCGTCCTCGCCCAGGGCCGCGATGCGGTCCGCCGCCGCGGCGCCCATCCGGTCGAGCGCCCGCAGGTAGCGCGACGCGTCAAGCTGCGGGTACTCGATGCGGGCGATGGCCAGAGCGGCCGGCGCCAGATCGGGAGACGGAGCCTTGGCGACTTCGGTGAAGCGTCGGATGAAGTCCGCGGAGACCACGCTCATCACCTGTCTCCATTCTGCACCGGTCGAGCGTGTACGTCGACCCCGCTCCGCCGGCACAGCGCGGCCAGCGCGCGATGGTCCACGTCGGCGAGGCTGGAAACGATGGCGGTTGCGCCGGTCAGCGCGGCGGCTTCGTAGGTCGTAGTGACCCCGACGCACGGGAGTCCTGCGGCGACGGCGGCCTCGATGCCCCAGCGGGAGTCCTCGATGGCGACGAAGCCGGAGGGCGACGGGGAGCGGCCGAGCTCGGCGCTCAACAGCTCCACCGCTCGCACATAGCCGTCCGGGGCAGGCTTGGCGCGCTCGACGTCGTCGGCCGCGACGATGGCCGAGAAGTGCCGGCGGAGTCCGGCGCCCTGCAGAATGTCCTCGATCTCCTGATGGAGTGCGCCCGAGGCGATTCCGAGGACGAGTTCTCCGGCGAGCCGCTCGATGCACGCGGGCGCGTCCGGAAACACGACGTCGCCAGCGCCGACCAGCTCTTCGTAACGCCGTCCCTTGGCTTCGATCAACCGCTCCAGATCGCCTCCGTCGAAGGCCAACCCCTGGTCGGCCGCGACCGTCGTGAACACGCCGACGTCGTCGAATCCGAGGTAGCGGGCCTCGTAGTCCTCCCTGGAGAGGGTCATTCCCCGGTTGCGCAGAACGTCCCGATACGCTCGCAGGTGCAGGCGCTCGGTGTCCGCGATGACGCCGTCGAAGTCGAAGACGACGCCGACCAGGGGACCGCCGGCGACCATCCGGGCGTCGGGATGCCGGACGTCGGGCGGGCTCATGGCCCGGGCGCTTCGACGGGCTCGACCGGAACGAAGATCGGCAGCCGGCGTTCGTCTTCGGGCGGCAGCTTCTCGCCGGCGTGAATCGGTCTCGGGAGGCGGTTCTCCGGCGGAGGAAACGGGCAGTCGTACTGCTCGTCGAAGTAGCAGGTGGGGTGGTAGGCGCGGTTGAAATCGAGGTCGTAGACGCCGGTGGAGCTGAACGGCAGGTCGATGTAGCGTCCGGCCGGATAGGTCTCGCTGCGGCTCGTTTCGTCGCGGAACGGCACGAACAGGCCCTCCTCTTCGGACAGCAGCGCCGTCAGCCTGTGGGATTCGCCGTGAAGCACGAACTCCAGGTGGCCGATGCGCTGCATGCGCCGGAACTGCCCGGTCGACGTGGGGACGTCGTAGATGGGCTGATCGTCGGCGATGTCGAGCTGGGCGGGCACGCGGTACGACGGATCCGGATCGTAGTAGCGCAGCGGCACCATCCACGAGCGTCGATCCAGCGGCACGAAGGACTCGGGGTCGCTCTTGAGGAACTCGTCCTTGTAGGCGCGGGCTTCGAGAAGCAGCTCCAGGTAGCTGTGCTCATCCGGTTCCGGCGGCCCGCAGCCCGCCGCCAGCAGGAGGGCGCCGGCCGCGACGGCAATGACGAGTCGCCGTCCTCCGTCGCCCGCCGCGTCCCAATTGCTGCTTCTTCTGGTCACGAACTCTCAAGTCCTCACTGCCTGTCCTACAAATATATCGCCGATGCTCGGGGAAGCAAGCATCCGGGCATCCGCGAATTCGGCGGCGCGACCGGCCGCGGCCCCTACAAGGGGTACGCGCCCCGTTCCACCGCCGCGTCCGAGAGCCGCCGCCGGAGGCGCACGTCGTTGGCCGGCGTCACCTTCAGGAGCCGGCGCAGGCCCGCGAGGCGCGTCCGCAGCTCGTCGCCTTCCGCCATGGCGGCGAACGCGGAACGGGCCGTCGTCTCGATGCGCATGGCGGCCCCGTCGACGTACGACGCGGCGGCGTCGGCCTGCAGATCGGCGCCGGTTGCTCCGGACGCCGCGGCGGCCCGGGCGCGGGCGACCGCGCTGTCCGCCGCATAGGTGTCGATGACCACGTCCGCCGCGAACGAGAGCACCTCCTGCTGCTCGCTGAGCTTCTGGCCGTAGGTCTGCATCGCGAGGCCGATGACGGCCAGACCGACCTTGCGGAACATGCCGACCGCGGCCGCCGCGGCCCCGAGCGGGCCGTCGGGTGCGGCTGCCGCTCCCGACGGGGCCAGGATCTCGTCCTGCAGCTTCTTCGCCGCCGGGATCAGCGGCAGATCGCCCTTGACGGCGCGCTTGACGAGCATGCCGGGGATGAGCAGCCGGTTGATCTCGTTCGTGCCCTCGAAGATGCGGTTCACCCGCGAGTCGCGATAGTGGCGCTCGGCCGGGTAGTCCCTGACGAACCCGTTCCCGCCGTGAATCTGCACGTTCTCGTCGAGGACGTCATGCAGTGTCTCGCTGCCCGCCACCTTGAGGATCGACGACTCGACCGCGTACTCCTCGAGGGCGCGCAGGATGGCGCCGCCGTCGCCGGGATCGACGCCCTCGAGCGTCCCGTCGATGAGTCCCACCGTCCGGAACACCATCGACTCCAGCGCGTAGGTCCGGGCGACCATCCCGCCGATCTTGTGCTTGACGGCGCCGAAGCTCGCTATCGGCTGCCCGAACTGCCGCCGGCTGGCCGCGTAACGCGCCGATTCGCCGATGGCGCCGCGAGCGCCGCCCACGGTCGACGCCCCCAGCTTGAAGCGGCCGTAGTTCAGGACGTTGAAGGCGACCTTGTGGCCCTTGCCGACCTCGCCGAGCAGGTTGTCGGCCGGGACCCGGACGTCCTGCAGGATCACCGGCGTCGTCGACGAGCCGTGCAGGCCCATCTTGTGCTCTTCCTTGCCGGTGGAGACGCCGTCGAACCCGCGTTCGACGATGAACGCCGTGAAGTGCTCGCCGTCGACCTTGGCGAAGACGATGTAGAGATCGGCGAACCCGCCGTTGGTGATCCACATCTTCTCGCCGTTCAGCACGAAGCTGCCGTCCGCCTGCCGCGCCGCGCGCGCCTTGGCGCCGAGCGCGTCCGAGCCGGAGCCCGCCTCGCTCAGGCAGTAGGCGCCGACGGTCTCCCCGGTCACCAGGGACGGCAGGTAGCGCTGCTTCTGCTCGTCGGTGCCGAACATCCGGATCGGCAGGATCGCGAGGTTGGCGTGCGCGCCGTAGGTGGCGCTGAACGAACCGCACTGGCCGAGGCAGCCCGCGATGACCGCGGCGCTGGCCTTGTCGAGCGCCAGGCCGCCGTAGGCCTCCGGCACGTCGGTCGCCAGCAGCCCGAGTTCGCCGGCGCGTCGCAGCAGCTCGCGGGTCAGGTCCCAGTCCTTCGTCTCGAGTTGCTCGGTGTGGCCGGCGACCTCGTCGGTGAACTCCTGGGCCGTCTGCCGTATCAGTCGGTGCTCTTCGGTCATGCGCTCCGGGGTGAATATCGTCTCCTGCGGCGCCGCCTCCAGGAGCCACTCCCCGCCGCGCGGAACCGTCTCGATTGCGGTGGTGGTCATGATGTCCCTCGTCTCTTGAATTGCCCCGGCCCGCGTGGTCGCACCGCGTGGAACCCGGTCAGAGTCGCTCGAAAATGCCGGCGGCCCCCATGCCGCCGCCCACGCACATGGTGACCATGCCGTAGCGCCCGTTCCGCCGCTCGAGCTCGTGGAGCAGCGTGGCCGTCAGCTTCGCGCCGGTGCAGCCGAGTGGATGGCCGAGCGCGATGGCGCCGCCGTTGACGTTGAGCCTGTCGGGATCGATCGGCAGCTCGCGCAGGCAGGCCAGGATCTGGGCGGCGAAGGCCTCGTTCAGCTCCACCAGGTCGATGTCGTCCAGCGTCAACCCGGCCGTCTTCAGCGCCTTGCGTATCGCCGGGACGGGGCCGATGCCGAACAGCTCCGGGTCGACGCCCGCCGTCGCGTAGGCGACGAAGCGCGCCAGCGGCTTCAGTCCCGCCTGCGCGGCCCGCTCCGCGGTGGTCACGACGACGGCGGCCGCGCCGTCGCTCATCTGCGACGAGTTGCCGGCGGTCACCGACCCGCCGGCGAGAAACGCCGGGCGCAGCTTGCCCAGCGCCTCCAGCGAGGTGTCCGCGCGCGGTCCCTCGTCGCGGTCGAACGTGACGTCCCGCACCGCCGGCGCCTCTCCGTTGCCGTTGGCCGGCTCGGCGATGCTGACCGTCACCGGCACAGTCTCCGCGTCGAAACGGCCGGCCCCCAGGGCCGCGAGCGCACGCTGATGGCTGCGCAGCGCGTAGGCGTCCTGCTCGTCCCGGCTGATCGAGGACTCCCGCGCATGGTTCTCGGCGACCAGGCCCGTGCTGAGATAGACGTCCGGGTAGTGGGCCACGAGCTCGGGATTCGGGGCGATCTTGTGCCCTCCCATCGGCACGAGGCTCATCGACTCGGTGCCGCCCGCCACTATCGTTTCGGCCCAGCCGACCATGATCTTCTCCGCCGCGAAGGCGATGGACTGCAGCCCCGACGAACAGAAGCGGTTGATGGTGACGGCCGACGCCGCGACCGGAATCCCGGCCCGCAGGCTGGCGATGCGGGCCACGTTCATTCCCTGCTCGGCTTCGGGCATCGCGCAGCCGAGGATGACGTCGTCGACCGTTTCGGGCTCGATGCCCTCGGCGCGCCGCAACGCCTCGCGAATCGCGACGGCGGCCAGCTCGTCGGGGCGGGTCGTGCGCAACGTGCCCTTGGGCGCCTTGCCGGCCGGGGTGCGGACGGCGGATGCGATGACTGCGTCTCTCATGGTCTTGACTCGCTGGGTTGCTCAAGTCGATCAGGCCGGTACCCGTACCGCGGCGGGTCTGCCGGCGTGCAAGCGGACGAACTGCGTCACCACGTCGGCGAAGCGCTCCGGACGCGTGACGAGTCCCAGGTGCCCGGTTCGGTCGAGCCGATCGTAGCGCGCGCCCGGGATTGCCCGCAGGTACTCCCGCGTACTCGCGACGTCCACGACCCGATCGAGACCCGGATCGCCGGTCACGATCTGGGTCGGCGCCGCGATGCGGGCGCAGTCGGCCGCGAAATCGAAGCGGTCCGCGCAGCGCGCGCGTTCGGCCATGCAGGTCGGCGCCGCCGGATACCGTGCGACCCGCCACAGGTGACCGGCGATGAAGGGGATGCGCTCGCCGGGCGACGGGAAGGCGGCCGCCAGCTCCGGGTAGAGGCGGAAGCACGACCCGAGCGCGAAGACCGGCGCCATCAGCCGGGGGGCGGCCAGATACCGCTCGACCCTGCATCCGGGCCGCCACGCAGGCGACGGCGTGGAGACGAGCGTCAGGGTCCTGACGCGTTCCGGGCGGCGCGCGGCGTAGTGCAGGGCTATCCAGCCGCCGTAGGACACGCCGCACAACGACACCGGACCGTGAACGCCGGCGCGGTCGAGCAGGGCGTCGAGCCATTCGGTGTGGCGTTCGAATCCGACCGCCGGATCGGTGCCGGCGATGGAGCCGGAGTCGCCCGGCAACGACCCGCTGATCACGCGGCAGCGCGCCGCGAGCGCCTCCACCGCGGGCAGCATCCACTCCCAGCGGCCCTGAATGCCGGGGACGAGCACGAGCGGCGGGCCGGCCCCACGGTCGGTCATCAGTTCCTCAGGGGCTTGCCGGTCTTGAGCACGTGGGCGATGCGTTCCTGCGTCTTCCGCTCGCCGCACAGGCTCAGAAACGCTTCGCGTTCGAGGTCCAGCAACCGCTGCTCCGACACCGTCGTGGCGTGCGGCAGGTCGCCGCCCGCGAGGATGCGGGAGAGGGTCCGTCCGAGGTGGGCGTCGTAGTCGCTGATGCGTCCGCCGCGCCACGCGATATGCACGCCGAGATCGAGCGCCGCGCGGACGCCGGCTCCGCCCACGGGGATGTCGTGGCGCGGCGGCGGCTGATAGCCGGCCCGCGCCATGTCCAGAGCCGTCGCCTTCGCATCGGCCAGCAGACGCTCCCGGTTCATCGTGATGGCGTCCGCCTCGCGCAGCAGCCCCAGGCGCCGGGCGTCGGCGGCGCTCGTCGAGACCTTGCCGAATCCGATGAGCTCGAACGCCTGCTGGATGCAGGGCAGCGGGTCGGCCGCACCCGCCGGGACGCGGGCCGTGAACCGGGCGAGCAGCTCCTTCGTGCCGCACCCGGCCGGGATCAGGCCGGCGCCCACCTCCACCTGGCCCATATAGGTCTCGGCCGCCGCGTGCACGCGGTCCCCGTGGAGCACGATCTCGCAGCCGCCCCCGAGGGCCAGCCCGGCCGGGGCGACGACCACCGGCACGGCGGCGTACCGCAGCCCGACCACGGCCGATTGGAACGTGCGCACCATCAGGTCGATCTCGTCCCAGTTCTCTTCCTGCGCCTCGAGCAGCAGGAGCATCAGGTTGGCGCCCGCCGAGAACGCCGGCGCGTCGTTGCCGATCACCAGCGCGTCGAAGTTCCGGGACGCCTCTTCCACGCCGGCCGTCATCATCGCGACGGTATCGCCGCCGATGGCGTTCATCTTCGAGTGGAACTCGAGGCCGAGCACGCCGTCGCCGAGGTCGACGAGGCTCGCACCGGCGTTGCGTCGGACCGGCGGACGCTGCTCTTTCGCCCGTTGCAGAATCTGCAGGTCGGGTGCGCGCGGGGGGACCGGGCCCTCCCGGAAGCGGACGCTGCTCGCCGCCGGTGGCGCCGAATGCTGCACGGCGCGCACGATCGCGGGCGGCTTCGTCCGCCCGGCCGCCTCCAGCACCCGCTCCACCCCGATGGCGTCCCAGAGCTCGAAGGGTCCGAGCTCCCAGCCGAAGCCCCACCGCATGGCGCGGTCGACGTCGTCGATGGTGTGCGCGATCTCCGGCGCGGCCTCCGCCGCGTACACCAGCGTCGGGGCGAGCGTGGCGCGCAGGAACTCCCCGACGCGGTCGCGTCCCTCGAACAAGGTCCGAATCCGCTCGCCGCGGTCGTCCATAGCGGCGGCGGCGTCCAGCGCCGGCAGTCGTGGCGGCCGGCGGGCGCGGTAGTCCATCGTGCCCGGATCCAGCGTCAGAATCTCGCTGCCGTCGCCGGTCTTCTGCTTGCGGTAGAAGCCGCCGCCCGCCTTCGATCCGATCCAGCCCCGCTCGACCATGCCGGCGACCAGCGGGGGCAGCGCGAAGGAGGCGCGCTCGGCATCGTTCTCGAGGCGCTCGGCCAGGTTGGCCGCCACGTGGGCCAGGATGTCCAGACCCGCGATGTCCAGTGTGCGAAACGTCGCCGAGCGGGGCCGGCCGATGACGGGGCCGGTCATCGCGTCGATTTCCTCGATCGTGTACGCGCCGCCCGCGAGCTGTTCCAGGATCCGTGCGACGCCGAACATGCCGATGCGGTTGCCGATGAAGTTCGGGGTGTCCTTCGCGACGACCACGCCCTTGCCCAGCGCGTGATCGCCGAACTTCACCATGGCGTCGAGCAGGGCCGAATCCGTGTCGGCCGTCGGGATGACCTCGAGCAGCGGCAGATAGCGCGGCGGGTTGAAGAAGTGGGTGCCGAGCCAGTGGCGGCGGAAAGCCTCGCCGCGCCCGTCCGCGAGGCTGGCGATCGGGATCCCCGACGTGTTGGAGCTGACGACGGCGTGTGCCGCGCGGTGCGGCTCGACCCCGGCCAGCAACTCCCGCTTCACGTCCAGCCGCTCGACGACGGCTTCGAGGATCCAGTCGTGCTCGCCGACGCGCTCCAGATCGGTGTCGAACCCGCCCACGGCGATGCGCCGCGCCGTCTCCGGCGTGAAGAACGGGTCCGGTCTCAGCTTGCGCGCACGCTTCAGCCCTTCGCGGGCGGTCGCGGCGTCGAGATCGAGGAGGAGCACACGGAGGCCGGCGTTGGCGGCATGGGCGGCGATCTGGGCGCCCATCGCGCCCGCGCCGAGCACGGCGATGGAGTGTATCCGTTGCATCGTTCAGACCGTTGGCTGCGCCTTCATTCCATTGACCAGCAGATCGATGACCGGGTCCGCGTCGTCGACCAGCCGGTGGTCGCGGTTGCTCAGCACCCAGTTCGTCACCATCTCGTCGAGTGCGCCGAAGATGGCCTTCGCCGCCAGCGTCGCGTTGAGGTCGGTCCGGAACACGCCAGCTTCCTGCGCCGCACGGACGGCGTCCCGCAGGTGATCGAGATACGTTCGGAGCTGGGCGGCCGAGAAGCGCTCCATGAACTTCGTGGACTGCCGCAACTCGACCTGGAACACGATCGCCAGGTCGCGCCGGCTGCCGAGACCGCCGAGGTGCACGCGCGCGAGGCGGCGCAGCCGCTCGACCGGATCGGTGACTCCGGTGAGCGCGCGGTCCGCCTCTTCGAGCGCTCGCGTCATCGACTTCTCGAAGATCGACGTCAGCAGGTCGTCCTTGCTCCGGAAGTAGAGATACACGGTCCCGGCGGCGACCCCGGCCTCCCGCGCCACGTCCGCGACCTGGGCGTTGAAGAAGCCGCGGCGGGCGAACACGCGCGTGGCGGCGTTCAGAATCGCGGTCCGCTTGTCGCCCGCGCCGGGCTGCCGGCGAGCCGGGATCCCGTGTTGCGCGCTCGCGCCGGACGGAACCGTCTGTGAATGAACGTTCATTCAGTAAAATTCTGCAACGACCGTCGCGGAGTTGTCAAGGGGGCGACAGTGCCGTGTTTCAAGGAATGACGGAAACGTGCACGCGGTGCCGGATTGCGGCACCGCGTGCGACGAGGAATGTGCGGATCCTCCCCCCGGCGGGGGGCGGCGCTAGGGCAGTGCGTTCAACGTAGCCTGGGCCTGCGCGGTCTCGGCTGCGGACGTCGGATCGTCGACGTCGATCGTGCGCTGGAAAAACTCCTTGGCGGTGTCCATGTCGCCCTTGTTCAACGCGACGAGGGCGAGCTTGAAGAGGGGCTTCGCCCAGCTTGGATCGACCATGTTCGCCCGCTCGTACCATTCGGCCGCGCCGTCCACGTCTCCCTGGGAGAAGGCCTGCTCGCCCTGGTTGTAGAGATCCTCGCGCGAGGCGGAGAGGCTGGTTGCGGCCTGCTCGAGCAACTGTCGGTCCGCCGCATCCGCCGTGCCGGCTGCCAGGCGCACCCTGGCGCGGGCGACCTGTACGGTCTGGTTCTGCGGGTCGGCAGCCAATGCGCGGTCGTACGCCGCGATGGCGGCATCGGTCTGCTGCAGTTGCGCATAGGCGTTGCCGATGTTGAAGTGCAGGTTGCTCAGTGCCGGGAGCTGAGCGAGAACGGTCTCGTAGCCGGAGATCGCCTCCTGGTAGTTCCCGCCGTTGAAGGCCCCGTCGGCAGACGCAATCTGCGCGTCGATCGCGTCGAGGTCGATCCCGGCGACCGCATCGTCGCCCAGCATCTGCGCCAACGGGTGGCGGATGCGAATCAGCTCGAAGTCGATGGGCGCGTTCCGTGTCTGGGTGATGTTCGAAGGACCCTCGCTCGGCGAGTAGCCTCGCGGCGACCCGTTCCGCTCGCCGCAGGCGTCCGTGCAGTCAGCCCGGAACATCCATTGTCCGCTCACCAGTCCGATGATGGCGAAGTTCCCGTCGTTCCCGGTCGTGGTGGTGAACTCCGTAGGATTGGCATTCGGATTGGTAGCCGTAATCCGGGCGCCGGCCAGTGGGTTCCCGTTGTCGTCCACGACCTGGCCGACCACGCGCCCCTGGCCCTGTGCGGCTGCCGAACCGGCAATCGCGAAGCTCAGGGCGAGACCGAACGTGCAAGAGATGGTGTGTTGCAGACGCGGGCTCATGTCATGCTCCTGTGTGTCCCGGAACGCCCCGGGAGATTGCTCGCCGAAGTATGTCGAATGCGATGGGCGCCCCCTCCGCGCTCCGGGCGCGCGGAATCGGTTGAGCTACCGGTCCTCGCCGGCCTGGAGCGCTGCGATCGCGCCCTGGGCCTCGACGCTCGCGGGGCCGCCGGCCGGAACCGCACGATATGCCGCGAGCGCGCGCGCGCGGTCGTTCTTCTCGCGGTAGGCATGTCCTATCTGGACGTGCAGACCGGTGAGCCCGGGCACATTCTCCAGCACCGACTCGTATGCTTCGATGGCGGCATCGAAGTCGCCGCGGTCGTAGAGCGCGTCGGCGGCGTCGAGGGCTTCTTCCAGCTCGTCACCCCGGAGGTTGGCCAATACGCCGGTCGACGGCGCGGGCGGATGGAGCGGGTCGGTCTCCATGACGAAGTTCACGCGCCCCGTGCCCGAGCCCCGAACGTTGGCGAATCCCTGAACCGGCTCGTAGCCCCGCTGCCGGATCAGAAACAGCCAGCGTCCCCGCTGCAGGCCGATGAAGGAAAAGCGGCCTGCGTCGTTGGTGGTCGTGTCGATGCGGCGCTGCCACTCCGTGTTCTCTCCCACCACCTCCGCGCCGACGATCGGCTCGCCTTCGACATCGCGCACGGAACCCGTGACCACGCCGGTCTGCGCGGACGCGACCGCGGCGAGCGACGTCAGGAGCAGTGCTGCGACGACCGTCGCCGTCACGCTGATTGCGGAACGTGGCATGGCGTATTCCTCTTGGCCTGATGGTGGCTCCACCGGCGACGGGGGGAGTGCGACGCCCCGCGTCCGCCCGGAGCGAACCAACAGTATACACTCGGATCCGGTCCGACCGATGCGCTCGATTCGCCTTCGCCTGATCCTTTTCGGAGCACTCGCGGCGATGCTCGTCGCGCCGCCGGCGCCGGCCGCGGCGCGGTCCGCTGTTCAGGAACGCGAGGGCCCGGCGCCGGCACTCGACGCGGCACGTCTCGCGCGAATCGATGCCGTCGTCCGGGATGCGATCGCGGCCGGGCAGTTGCCCGGCGCGGTGGTGCTGGTCGCCCACGCTGGCCGGACCGTCTACCGGCAGGCGTTCGGCCACCGCGCGGTGAGTCCGGTGCGCGAACCGATGACGGTCGATACGATCTTCGATCTCGCCTCGCTGACGAAGGCCGTTGCGACCGCTCCGAGCGTGATGGTCCTCGTGGAGGAGGGCGTCGTCCGGCTGCGAGACCGCGTCGCCCGCTACCTGCCCGGATTCCAGCGCCACGGCAAGGACGCCGTCACCATCGAGCACTTGTTGACGCACGTATCCGGGCTGCGGCCCGGCCTGCCCCTCGAGGAGGAGTTCGAGGGCACCGGCGAGGCGTTGCGGCGCGTGTTCGCCGAGCGCCTCGAGGCGCCCCCGGGCGAGGCGTTCATCTACAGCGACCTCAACTTCCTGCTGCTCGGCGAGATCGTCCGGCGGGTGAGCGGGACGCCGCTCGACGTCTTCGCGGCGGAGCGGTTGTTCGTTCCGCTCGAGATGCTCGACACATCTTTCCGACCGGGTGGCGATCGCGTAGCGCGCATTGCCCCAACCGAGGCGTGCACGCCCCGCGGCTGGCCGTGCGGCGGACCCGGGGCGGTCATGCTGCGGGGCACCGTGCACGATCCGACCGCGCGGCGGATGGGGGGCGTGGCGGGGCACGCCGGATTGTTCGGCACGGCCGACGATCTGGCTCGTTTCGGTGCGATGCTGCTTGCCGGCGGCCGAGCGCCGTCCGGCGCCGCGCTGCTGTCGCCGCTCACCGTGGCCCGCATGACGAGGCCTTCGACGCCCGCACGCCTGCAGGACGTGCGCGGGCTCGGCTGGGACATCGACTCGCGCTACTCGAGCAACCGCGGGGATCTCTTCGCCCGCGGGTCCTACGGCCACACCGGTTTCACGGGAACCTCCATCTGGATCGATCCGCAGACGGAGACCGTCGTCGTCTTTCTGTCGAGTCGAGTGCATCCGGACGGGGGCGGCGACGTGGTCCGCCTGCGCGGCTTGGTGGCCACCCTCGCCGCGGCGGCAGTCGGCGTGGCGCGGTAGCGCCCCGAAACGCCTCGCAGGCTCGGAATCTCGGCCCATCCCCCCCCCGCTCCACGACCTTGCGCCGCAGAACTTCGCTTCGCTTCGTTCTGCCGCGCAAGCCCCTAGCCGGCCGGTCGCTCACATCCGGTACAGCATCCAGTAGACGATCACGCCGGTCACCGACACGTACAGCCAGACCGGCAACGTCCAGCGGGCGATCGCCGCATGGGCCGCGAAACGCCCGCGCAGCGCGCGGATCAGGGTCACGAGGGCCAGCGGCAATATGAGCGCCGCAAGCACGATGTGGCTGATCAGCACGGTGAAGTACACGAAGCGGATCGGCCCCTGTCCGGTGAATGCCACCGAGCCGACGTTGAGGTGGTAGACGACGTACGAGGCCAGGAAGAGGGTCGAAGTGGCGCAGGCGGCGAGCATGCACGCGCGGTGCTGCTCGGTCCGGCCGGTCCTGATCAGGATGTAGCCGGTCGCCAGCAGCGTGGCCGAGACGGCATTCAGCGTGGCGTTCACACCGGGCAGATCGGTGACGTCGAGCACGCGGGCGGCCTCAGGGTGCGGGGGTTGCCAGCAACGAGATCCAGAAAAACGGCAGATACACCAGCGAACCGACGAAGAGGGCTCGCGCCCGCGCCTCGCAAGGCTGCGCCAGAAAGCGGATGGCCAGGGCCAGGAAGAGCGCGCCCAGGGCGCCGGCGATCATGACATGCTGCGGCCCCGCCATCCCGGCCGCCGTCGGGGCCAGGCTCAGGGGGATGAGCGCCGCGGTGAAGAGGAGCGCGTGCAACGCCGTGCGCCGGCCCTCGGGGTCCCGAGTGGCCACCAGGGGCAGGCCGGCGCGGCCGAAGTCTTCCCGGTAGAGCCAGGACAGTGCGTGGAAATGCGGCAGTTGCCAGAGGAAGACGATGCCGAACAGGATCCACGCCTCCACCGTCAGGGCGCCGCGCGCGGCGGTCCAGCCGATCACGGGTGGCAGTGCGCCCGGCACGGCGCCGATCAGGGTGGCCCACGCGGTCCTCCGCTTGAGCGGCGTGTAGATGCCGGCGTAGCTGATCAACGTGGCCAGGGCGACCAGGGCGGTGAGCGTGTTGACGCGCAGCGCGAGCTCGATCAGGCCGGCCGCGCTGAGTGTCGCGGCGAAGAGCCGGCCCTCGGTCGGCGTGAGACGGCCGGCGGCCATGGGGCGCAGCCGGGTGCGCAGCATCACTTCGTCGATGTCCCGCTCGGCGACCTGGTTGAAGGCCGCCGCGCCGCCCGCCACCAGCGCCGACCCGACCAGCACGTGGAGCGCGACCGCGAGGTCGGGCGCCGCGGCGCCGAGGTAGTAGCCGACGCCGGCCGTCACCACCACGAGCGAATTGAGCCGCGGCTTCGTGAGCGCCAGGTAGTCCGCAATGCGGTTCGACGTCGCCGGCATCGTCGCCGCATCGCTCTTCACGCCCGCGCCTCCGAGCCTGCGCCGATCGGCTCCGCCGCGTCGCTCGACGCCGGGCGGACGTCGGCCCCGGCGTCCGCGAACCGCTCCCGGTGCACGCGTAACGCGAGCACGACCGACGCGGCGAACGCGACGGCTCCAACGGCCACGTGGGCGGTGTTCACCGCCACCTGCCGGCCGCTCAGCACGGTCCAGGCGCCCAGGCCCACCTGCACGAGCACGAGCGCGGAGAGCACGAGCGCGGGCCGCGTCAGTTCACGTCGTCCCGGATGATGGAACAGCAGGTGTCCTGCTGTCGCGATCACGATGGTCGTCACCACCAGCGCGCCCACGCGGTGGGCGAAGTGGATGGCGATGCCGGTGGTCCACTGCGGCGGAACGAGGTGTCCGAAGGCGAGCGGGAAATCGGGAATCGCGAGGCCGGCCCCGGTATGGCGCATCGTCGCGCCGATCAGGATCTGTGCATAGATGACCGCCGGCGCGGCCAGCGCGAGCCGCGCCAGGACAGGATCGTTGCGTGCGCCGCACGCGTCGGGACCTGTACGCCAGCCCGGCGAAGTGAACAGCGTCAGGCTCACCACGAGCGCAAAGAAGATCTGCGCCAGACCCGCGTGGCTGATGGAGACGGGAGCGGGCAGAAAGTACAGGACAGTTATCCCGCCGAGCAGCCCTTGTATGACGACCGCCGCCAGCGCGGTCCACCCCAGGCGGCGGACCCAGCGTCGCGGCTCGATGCACGCCAACCAGAAAGCCAGCCCGATGGTCAGCAGACCGACCGTGCTTGCGATAAGACGATGGCCGTGCTCGTAGAAGATGCCGCCCACCATCTGCGAGAGGGGGAAGGCGAACATGAAGGTGCCGTAGGTGTTCGGCCAGTCCGGAACGGCCAGCCCGGAACCGGTGCTGGTGACCAGGCCGCCGGCCACGATGAGCAGCAGAGACGCCGCGACGACGAACCTCAGATAGAAGTGCAGCCAGCGCATGAGCGGCGGCCGCGCGGGGCCGCGACGGAACGTACCGGGCCGGGGCGCCCGCGACCGAACGACCCCGACCCGATCGATTCCCCAGGTGTCGACCGGTTCGAAACTAACCGACGGTGAACGTGAACGAAACGTTGGCGGTTGCGCCGTCGCCGACCGTCACGTTCTGCGTCTGCTCACCCAGCATCTCGTGCCATGCCGCGATGACGTAGTTTCCGGCCGGCAGGTTGCCGATGTCGAACCCGCCGTCGGGGCCCGTCGTCACGAAGTACGGATGGTCGAGCACGCCGACGTAGGCGTTCATCCAGCCGTGCACGTCGCACTTGAAGGGCACCATCGGCGAACCGTCCAGGGCGACCTCGACCTGGTCGAACGTCCGCTCCATCGACATGCCCTGAATCGGCTGGCCCGTGTTGAACTCGGGGTTGACGGCCGGCGTGGCGTGGATGTTGTGCAGCGTGGGATCGGAGTTGGTGATCTGCACGGTCTGGCCGACCTGCACGCCGAAGATGTGCGGCGTATAGCGGCAGCCCTGCTGGTCGAGGACGACGGTCTCGCCGGACGCGGGGTACGACCCCGATAGGCCTTCCTTCACGTACACGAACACGTTGCCGAGCCCGCCGCCGTCGCCGACCACGTAGTACTCCGTCTCGGTGTTCGTCGCCTCCTTGACGCAGACCGGATCGGAGTTCATGCGGATGGTCTCGGGTGCGGGAGGTTCGCCCTCGATCGTGATCGAGCCGCTCACGGTGCTGGTGCCGGTGGCTCCGACCGCGTTGGCGGCGGCGCCGCCCCCCTCGGGGACGATGGACACGGGCGGTACGTCCGAGCGCGAATTGCATGCGCCCGCGACCGCGATCGCGGCGAGCGAGACGAGGATCCAGAATGTGCGGTGTCGCATCGAGCTTCTCCTGCGCGGATGTGAGTACGGGCTCAGACGGAACGGCACGCGAGGGTGCGTTCCCCGGGTTCCTTGCGAACCCTTCGATTATAGCAGTCCGCCGCGCGGGTCACCTGGGCGCCGGCGCGCCGGCAACCTCGCGCAGCTTGCGCAGCACGCGGTCCTCGATCCAGTGCTCGTCCCACCATTCCATGGGGGTCACGGGTCTGCCCTGCAGCAGCATCGCGAAGTGCAGGTGGTCTCCGCCGGCCAGCCCGGTCTGCCCGCTCAGGCCGATCTGCTCGTCGCGCTCGACCGGCGTTCCCGCCGCGACGTCGACCGACGACAGGTGGGCGTAGAGCGACTGGAGCCCCATGCCGTGATCGATCACGACGCAGCGGCCGTAGATGCCGAGGTACTCGGCGAAGACGACGGTTCCTGCGTTCGCCGCACGTACCGGCGCGTTCGCGGTCGATGCGAGATCGAACCCGAGATGTACCTGCTGATCGACCTCGTTGCCGTCGTAGAGGTACGTCCGATGGTCGGCGAAGCCCGATTCGACCTGCGAGTTGGCGAGCTGCCGGAACGGACCGCTCCAGAGCTGGCGGGGAGCCGTGTCCGCGGCCAGCGTCCTGATGGCGGCCCGGTTGCTCTCACGGAGCTGCCCGTTGATGAGCAGATAGATCTGGAGCAGCTCGGGGGGCGGCGTGGAGTTGTCGGCGTGCTCGCCGGCCAGCTCCGGCGACTGTGCCACGATGCCGGGCACGACGCGGCGCAGGAAGCCGTCGCTCAGGGGGATCCGCGAGCGGCGAAAACGCCGTTCGAAGACCCGGTGCGCGAAGTCGGCCGTCGCTTCGTTGCCGGCCCGGTCCCGCGCGTACAGCTCGATCGGCGTACCCAGGTCCTGGTCGTGGAGCAGCGCGAAGTACGCGATCCGCAGGTCGTCGCGCCCATCGATTCCGGCGCCAGCCGCCGGGTAGCCCGGGTACTCGACGTCTCCGACGCGGACCCCCGACCCGGCGTCCGCGGGGGTCACCCGGTAGACGACGAGCTCCGAGCCGCCGTGCCTGACGTGGTGCAGCGTCGACAGCGGCGTCAGGCGGGGCGGCGTGAGGCGGATGGTGACGTCGACGGCGGTCTCCGACCCGCTCTCGCGCAGCCCGAACAGCACCGGCCTGGTCGCCGCGACGACGATGCGCGCCGGGCCCTCCGTCAGGTCGGGGTGCGTCTCCCGGTCGAACGTACGCGCGATGCGCAGGCGGTCGTCGGTCTCCTGCTGCAGCGCGGCGCCCGCCGGATCGTCGAGGGAAAAGAGCGGGTGGACGGTTCCTTCCTGCTCGATGTGCGCGGTGAGCGTGAGGAACTCGGCTCCAGGCGTCTCCGCGGTCGCGACGAAGGTAGCCGTGCGCCCGACGAACTCGCCGGGTTGCACGATGGCGAGGGCCGGGCCGGCGACCTGCCCCGCCGAGATCCAGGCGGCGGCGGCGGCACCCAGCGCCAGACCGGCCGTGAGCCCGAGGGCGGCGCGAATCACGCGTCCATGATAACGCCCTTCGTTGACGGTCGAAACGGCGGGTTGCTAAAATAGAGGGACGGTCGACGTGGCGGTATCGTCTAGGGGTTAGGATACGTGGTTCTCAGCCACGGGACCGGGGTTCGAATCCCCGTACCGCTACCATCCCACACCCGTCGTTCCTCAACATCGGCAGTCGGGCGCGAAGGCTACGATGAGGTCGTCGCCAAGATCGTCTCCGGCGGCCGGGGATTCTGCCCTACCTCCGGCCCCGCCGGCCGTGCCGATGGCGTCTGACAGGCGGTGCGCCCGATGACGCGACGTGTCAGGACGATAGACGCGCATGCGGGGGGCGAGCCGTTGCGCCTGGTGGTCGAAGGGTTCCCCGCTCCGGTCGGGGCATCGATGCTCGACAAGCGGGCATGGGTGCGTCGCCGCCACGATGGCGTCCGCCGGGCCCTGATGCGCGAGCCGCGCGGGCACGCCGACATGTACGGCGCCGTGCTGACGGAGCCGGTGTCGGCCGGTTCCCACGCCGGCGTGCTGTTCATGCACAACGAGGGCTACAGCACGATGTGCGGGCACGGCGTCATCGCGGTGGTGAAGATCGCCATCGAGCAGGGACTGCTGCAGCTCGCGGATCCCGGCGCGGACATCGTGCTCGACACGCCGGCCGGCACCGTGCGGGCGCGCGCTGCGCTCGGCGAGGGCGGCAGGGTCGAGGCGGTGTCGTTCGTCAACGTGCCGTCGTTCGTGCTGCGGGCGGGGATCCCGGTCGACGTGGACGGCCGCGTCGTTCCGGTCGACGTGGCGTTCGGGGGCGCGTTCTACGCCATCGTCGACGGCGAGGCGGCCGGCGTGCCGATACGCGGCGAGCAACTGGCCCGCCTGCGCGCCCTCGGCGGGGCGATCCGGGACCGCATCGACAAGGCCGTCGACGTCGTGCATCCCGCGGACGCCCGCCTGCAGGGGATCTACGGGACGATCTTCACGGGGCCGCCCGACGCCGAAGGGGCCCACCTGCGGAACGCGACCGTCTTCGCCGATGCGCAGGTGGACCGTTCCCCGTGCGGCACCGGCACGTCGGCGGTCATGGCGGTCGTCGACGCGATGGGGCTGCTGGATGCCGGCGGCCGCTTCGTGCACGAGAGCCTCATCGGAACGACGTTCTCGGGAGCGGTCGAGGAACGGACGTCGGTGGGCGACCTGCCGGCCATCGTGCCGCGAATCGAAGGCCGCGCCTGGATCACCGGACACCACGAGTTCGTGCTGGACGACGAGGATCCGCTCCGCGACGGCTTCTTGCTGTAGACTTAGGCGAAAATGAGATCGGGTCGCATTCCCGGGGGCTGCCCGGGGAGGGCCACGGTCCCAGACATATTCGGGAGGCGTCAACGTGCACCAGGGCCTCCGTACGCTCGATCAACTGCCGATCGGCCAGAGTGCAGTCGTACATCGCATCGACTGCGAGCGCCGCGTCGGCGGCCGGCTCATGGAGATGGGTTTGCTGCCGGGCACGCGGATCGAGATGGTCCGCCGCGCCCCGTTCGGCGACCCGCTGGAGATCCGGCTGCGCGGTTACCTGCTGAGCCTGCGGTCGGCCGACGCCGCCGAGGTCTCGCTGGCGCCGCTCGACCAGGTGGACCCCGGAGACGATGGCGAGACGTCGGGAACGCCGTCCCGCTTCGATGCCCATTCACCGCGTGATGCGGCCCCGAGGGCGCGGGTTCCGCGCGTGCTCGTCGCCGGCAACGCCAACTCGGGCAAGACCACCATCTTCAACGCCCTGACCGGCGCGCGCGCCAAGGTCGGCAACTATCCCGGCGTCACCGTGGCCCGGTCGTCGCGGGAGATCGAGCTTCCCGACGGGGCCCGCGTCGAGCTGGTCGATCTGCCCGGCACCTACAGTCTCAGCACGCACTCGCCGGACGAGCAGGTCGCCGTCGACGAGGTGCTCGGGAGGCGCGGCGAGGCGCCCGACGCGGTGGTGGTCGTCGTCGACGCGGGGACGATAGAGCGCGGCCTCTATCTCGTCCTGCAGATCATCGAGACCGGCGTGCCGGTCGTGGTCGCGCTGAACATGGTCGACGAGGCGGCGGCGGCCGGCGTGACCGTCGATGCGGCCCGGCTCTCCGACTGGCTCGGCATCACCGTCGTGCCGACGGTCGGCTCGACCGGCGAGGGGCTGGACGACCTGCGGCGCGCCATCGGCGGCGCCATCGAGCTGGCTCCCCGCGGCGACGTCGCGTGGACCGGATTTCCCGTGGCGGTGGAGAAGGCGGTATCCGAGGTGGAGGGGACCCTGCACGGCGGGGCGTTCGACCGGACGCCGGCGGCGCGCCGGTCCTGGGCCGTCTGGTCGCTGCTGTCGCACACCACCGACGAGGACGACGTCGAGGGGCTGCCGGCCGTTGCCCGGAAGACCGTCGACGATCTGCGCCTGCGGGCCGCCGGCGAGCAGGTGAACCTGGATCAGGAGGTCATCGGCGCGCGCTACCGGTGGATCGAGACGGTGGTGGCCGACGTGCGCCGCGTGTCGTCGGCAGAGGGCGGCAATCGCGGCTGGACGGATCGCATCGACGGCATCCTCACCCATCGCTTCTACGGCATGGGGGTCTTCGCCATCGTCATGGCCCTCCTGTTCGAGGCGCTGTTCGCCTGGTCCGAACCTTTCATCGGCGCTATCGAGTCGGCCACCGCGGCACTGCAGACGGGGGTCACGGCGGTCCTGCCGGAGGGGCCGCTGCAGGACCTGATGGTCAACGGCGTCATAGCAGGCGTCGGCAACGTCGTGGTGTTCGTGCCGCAGATCGCGATGCTGTTCCTGTTCATCGCGGTCCTGGAGGACGTCGGTTACCTCGCGCGCGTCGCGTTCGTCATCGATCGGTTGATGGGCCGCGTCGGCCTGCACGGCAAGGCGTTCGTGCCGATGCTGTCCGGGTTCGCCTGCGCCATCCCGGCGGTCATGGCCACCCGGACCATCGAGAGCCGCCGCGACCGGCTGATCACGATGCTGACGCTCCCGATGATCTCCTGCAGCGCCCGGCTGCCGGTGTTCGCGCTGGTGACGGCGGTCGTCTTCGCGGGCGACGCGCGCGTGCTCGGCCTGTTCAGCGCCGGCGCCGTGGTGCTGTTCTCCATGTACGCGCTCTCGGTGGGTGCGACGCTGGGGGCCGCGGCGGTGCTGCGCCGGACCGTGCTCAAGGGGCCGCGGCTGCCGCTGGTCCTGGAGCTGCCGCCGTATCGCATCCCGCTGTGGAGCAACGTCATGCTCGTGACGTGGCGCGGGCTGCGGAAGTTCCTGGTCGACGCCGGAACGATCATCCTGACGATGACGATCATCCTCTGGGCGCTGCTTTCCTACCCGCGCAGCGCCGAGATCGCCGAGCGGTACGCGGACCTGAGGGCCGACGTGGAGGCGACGGTGGTCGACCCGGACGCCCGCGCGGAGGAGCTCGCGTTGCTCGACGGCCGCGAGGCGGGCGAGAGCCTGGAGTACAGCATCGCCGGAAGGGTGGGGCGCCTGTTCGAGCCGACCATGGAGCCGCTCGGCTTCGACTGGCGCATCGGCGTCGGCATTCTCGGCGCGTTCGCCGCGCGGGAGGTGTTCGTCTCGACGCTCGGCATCGTCTTCGGCATCGCGGACGCGGACGAGGAGAGCCAGTCGTTGCGCACGTCGCTGCAGGAGGCGACGCACGCGGACGGCTCCCCGCTGATGACGCCCCTGGCGGGTGTCTCGCTGATGGTCTTCTTCGTGTTGGCGTGCCAGTGCATGAGCACGATCGGCGTCGTCCGGCGCGAGTCGGGCTCGTGGGGCTGGCCGGTGTTCATGTTCGGCTACATGTCGGTGCTTGCGTACGGCGCATCGCTCCTCGTCTACCAGGTGGGTTCTCTACTAGGGTGGGGGTTGTGATGGACTGGCAGGAAGCGGCAGTGGCGGCCATCGTCGGGACCGCCGTCGTGTCGCTCTACCGGCACCTGCGGGGCATCTTCGCGCCGCCGAAGCGCGGCGGCGGCGCGTCCTGCCACGGTTGCGGCGACGAATGTGCGTCGGAGGAGGGCGGCCGGCCCGCCGGGCCGGCGCGAAACGTGCCGCCGGACCTGACCGGTACGATCCACTGACCGCGCCGGCTCCCCGCCGCGCCGTCCGGCGGCGGTCTATTCGCGGCCCTCGAGCGCACTGGCCGCTTCGAGAAAGGCGTCGAGCCGCCGCCGGTGCTCCTCCAGTATGGCGTGGCGCCAGCGCTCCGCGGCCAGATCGTAGACCGCGTTCTGGTACCACTGCATCTCGTCGAGGCCGGCGCTGAACGCGTGGAGGAAAGCGGCGCCGCGGGACTCGATGCCCACCACCATCTTCGTCAGGTTGTGAATCTTGTCGGCCGAGGCGACGGCCAGCGAGCCGAGCCGCGGCGTCGTCCGGAGCTGTTCCAGGTAGGCCAGCTTCCGAGTCTTCCAGCGCGCCGGCCTCGGCGGTTCCGAGACGTCCTGCACCATGCGCAGCACCGGTTTCCCGAAGCGCGTCTCGATCACACCCGGATCGAGGTCGGTGTCCTCGAGCGTGTCGTGCAGCAGCGCCGCGACGACGGTGTCCTCGTCGAGGCCGAAGTCCGCGGTGATGAGCGCGACCGACAGCGCGTGGGACGCCTCGAATCCGCGGCCCTCCTTGCGTCGGCGGAGGCCGTGCGCCTCGAGCATCGTGGTGACGGCGTGCTCGACGCGGGCGGAATACATGGGTCGACGTGTCGCGGGCGACAGGTAGCGGGCTCTCGAGACCTGGGTCGGCGGCCGGTGATCGGCAGCGTCACCCACGGGCGGTCAGGGACCGTCGTTGGTGGCCGTCGGTGCGGCGTAAGAGCGCCGCGCCCGCGCCTCCATTCCGCGCTGCCTGATGCGCACCTCGATCTCGTGCCTCCGGCCGTCGCGCTGCGGCGTGAAGCCGATGACGTACTGGCTGTGCAGCTCCTGGGCGACCCGCGTGAAGGTCGGCCCCAGATCGGCCGCCTCGGTCAGCTCGAAGTAGCCGCCGCCGGTCTCTTCCGCGAACCGCCGCAGGTTGCGGTCCGGACGCGTCGTCACGAAGCGCGCCCCGTTGAAGTAGTTGCTCTCGAAGCCGATGGAGTAGATCATCACCTCGTCCGCGATGGCCCGGTTGAGCACGTCGCGGGAGCTGGCGTCGCTGTCGGTGTCGTCGCCGTCGGTGAAGAGCAGCACGACGCGCCGGCCGGGCACGTCCGCGAGCGCCTCGAGGGCCGTTGCGGCGGCGTCGTAGACCCGCGTCGAGTTCCCGAAGTCGAGCCGGGGCAGCCAGCGGATCAACTCGTCGCGGTCGCCGATGAACTCCGCCGGTTCGATCTCGACCTTGTCGTTGAACGCGCCGACGCGCGCTCGGTCGAACGGCAGCATCCGGATCAGGAACTGCTCGGCCCCGGCCATCAGGCGCCGGCGGTTCAGGTCCATGCTCGCGCTGGTGTCGAGCATGACGACGACCGTGATGGGGCGCACGTCGTTCTCGAACAGCACGATCTCGGCCGGCTCGCCGTCGTCGAAGACCGCGAAGTCCTCGCGGAGCAGATCCGGCACGAGGCGGCCGTTGCGGTCGGTGACCGTGACGAACAGGTCGACCAGTTGCGTGCCGCTCCGGAACAGGGGCTGCTGCTGCGCCGTGACGCCCGCGCCCGCCAGGAGCAGTCCGGCCAGGACCGCCAGAACCGCGCACGTTCGTGTAGAAGGCATGGGCGCAGCTTACCGCCGACTGACCGCCAGTGCAACGAAAGTGCAACTGATTGGCCGCCGGGTGCAGTGTCTCGCCGCGGATGGCGCGCGGCCGGTCGCGCGTTCCGGCAATCCGGCCGCCAGGGTCCGGTCGCTCGTTGTCAGGACCGCGCCGGGAGAGTACGTTAGACAGAACGTGCCCTGCCACGGGCTCGGCGGAACACATGCGTCGGAGGGAGGAAGACCATGATCAGGATTGCAGCGATGGCGGCGGCGTTGGCGGCGTTGGCGGTTCCGGCGTCCGCGGCGCCGGCCGACGGCCTCGCGGCGCCGTACCTGCACATTCAGGTGGCGCTCGCCAACGATTCGACGGACGGGGTGGCCGAGGCGGCTCGCGCGATAGCGGCCGAGGCGGCCGGCATGGGCGAGCAGGCGGTGGCCATCGGCGCGGCGGCCGAGGCGCTCGCGGACGCGACCGATCTCCAGTCGGCACGCGACGCGTTCGGCCCCCTGAGCGACGCTCTCATCGTGTACGCCAGAGACGTCGGGTTCGGCGAGCTGCGCCTCGCCTACTGTCCGATGGTCGACAAGGAGTGGCTCCAGGCGACCAGCGAGATCCGGAATCCCTTCTACGGCTCGATGATGCTGACCTGCGGCGAGTTCCGGTGATCCTACGCAGCGACTTCCGGCGGCGGCAGCCTACAGGCGGATCGTGACCAGCAACGTACGACAGACACTCGACGACGCCCTGCGCGAGCGGATCCTGATCCTCGACGGCCCGATGGGGACGATGATCCAGCGGCGCGGGCTCGACGAGGCCGACTTCCGCGGGCCGCGCTTCGCGGACCATCCCCAGGATCTGAAGGGCAACAACGACCTGCTCGTGCTGACCCGCCCGGACGTGATCGAGGACATCGCGGACGAGTACCTCGCGGCCGGCGCCGACGTCGTCGAGACCAACACGTTCAGCGGCACGTCCATCGCGCAGGGGGACTACGGGCTCGAGTCCGTAGTCCACGAGCTCAACGTCGAGGCGGCGCGAATCGCCAGGCGGGCCGCCGCGCGCTGGACCGCCCGGACGCCGGAACGCCCTCGCTATGTGGCCGGTGCGATCGGGCCAACCAATCGGACGCTCTCGATCTCGCCGGACGTCAACGACCAGACGTTCCGCGCGTCCACCTTCGACGCGTTGCGCGACGCCTACGCCGAGCAGGCCCGCGGGCTGATCGAGGGGGGCTGCGACCTGCTGCTGATCGAGACGATATTCGACACGCTCAACGCGAAGGCGGCCATCTCGGCCGTCCGGCAGGTGTTCGACGAGCAGGGGAGCGAGCTGCCGCTGATGCTCTCGGTGACCATCACCGATCGCAGCGGCCGCACCCTGTCGGGCCAGACCATCGACGCGTTCTGGGTGTCGGTGGCCCACGCCCGGCCTTTCTCGGTCGGCATCAACTGCGCGCTCGGCGCCCGCGACATGCGGCCGTACCTGGCGGAGCTCGCCCGCGTCGCCGACACCTGGGTGAGCTGCTACCCCAACGCGGGTCTGCCGAACGCGTTCGGCGAGTACGACGAGCAGGCCGCGGAGACGGCGGGGTTGCTGCGCGAGTTCGCGACCAGCGGCTTCGTGAACCTGCTCGGCGGCTGCTGCGGCACGACGCCGGACCACATCCGGGCGATCTGCGAGGCGGTGGCGGACGTGCCGCCGCGCCGGCTTCCGGCTTCCGATGCGCCGCGGGCCACCGAGCTGAGCGGGCTCGAACGGCTCGCCGTGCGGCCCGACGCCAACTTCCTGATGATCGGCGAGCGGACCAACGTGACCGGCTCGCGCCGTTTCGCGCGATTGATTCGCGAGGAGGACTACGCCGCCGCGGCCGACGTCGCCCTCGAGCAGGTGCGCGGGGGCGCCAACGTCGTCGACGTCAACATGGACGAGGGGATGCTCGACTCCGAGGCGTGCATGACGCGCTTCCTGCGCCTGATCGCCACCGAGCCGGAGATCGCCCGCGTCCCGATCATGGTCGACAGCTCGAAGTGGTCGGTGCTAGAGGCGGGGCTCAAGTGCGTCCAGGGCAAGGGCATCGTCAACTCCATCAGCCTGAAGGAGGGCGAGGAGGCATTCCTCGACCAAGCGCGCCGCATCCGGGGCTACGGCGCCGCGATGGTCGTGATGGCGTTCGACGAGACCGGCCAGGCCGACACCATCGAGCGCAAGGTGGAGATCTGCGAGCGCGCCTACCGGCTGCTCACCGAGCAGGCCGGCGTGGCGCCCGAGGACATCATCTTCGACCCGAACATCCTCGCCGTCGCCACCGGGCTCGAGGAGCACGCCGATTACGCGGTCAACTTTATCGAGGCGACGCGGATCATCAAGGCGCGCTGCCCCGGCGCGAAGGTGAGCGGCGGGGTCAGCAACCTGTCGTTCTCGTTCCGCGGCAACGACGTGGTGCGCGAGGCGATGCACGCCGCGTTCCTCTACCACGCGGTGCGCGCCGGCATGGACATGGGGATCGTCAACGCCGGCCAGCTCGCGGTCTACGAGGACATCCCGGCCGACCTGCTGACCCACGTCGAGGACGTCATCTTCAATCGGCGTTCCGACGCCACCGAGCGGCTGGTGCGCTTCGCCGAGGGCGTGCGGGGAACCGGGCGGCAGCGCGAGGTGGATCTGGGCTGGCGCGAGGCGGGGGTCGAAGAGCGGCTTTCGCACGCCCTGGTGCACGGCATCGTCGATTTCATCGAGGCCGACGTGGAGGAGGCGCGGCAGCAGTGCGCGCGTCCGCTCGACGTCATCGAAGGGCCGCTGATGAACGGCATGAAGGTGGTGGGCGACCTGTTCGGCGCGGGCAAGATGTTCCTGCCGCAGGTGGTCAAGAGCGCCCGCGCCATGAAGAAGGCGGTCGCCTGGCTGCAGCCGTTCATGGAGGCGGACCAGCTCGCGGGGTCGACGCAGGGGAAGATCGTGCTCGCGACGGTCAAGGGCGACGTGCACGACATCGGCAAGAACATCGTCGGCGTCGTGCTGCGCTGCAACAGCTACGAGGTGATCGACCTGGGGGTGATGGTTCCCTGCGACCGGATCCTGCAGACCGCGGCGGACGAGGGGGCGGACCTGGTCGGATTGAGCGGGCTGATCACGCCGTCGCTCGACGAGATGGTGTTCGTGGCCGGCGAGATGAAACGCCGCGGCATGCCGACGCCGCTCCTCATCGGCGGGGCCACGACGTCGCGGCAGCATACCGCGGTCAAGATCGCGCCGTCGTTCGACGGGAGCACGGTCCACGTGGCCGATGCCTCGCGGGTCGTGGATGTCGTCTCCGGCCTGCTGAACCCGAGTCGCCGGGAAGATTTCGATGCCGACAACCGCGCCGACCAGGCCCGGTTGCGCGAGCAGTTCGCGCGGCGGGGGCGACGGAAGCTGGCGACCTGGGCGGAAGCGCGGGCCAACCCGTTCCGCACGGACTGGGACACGGCGGACCTGCCGGTGCCGGCGTTCAGCGGCCGGCGGTGGATCGAGCCGGCCCTCGAAGAGCTGACGCCGTTCATCGACTGGACGTTCTTCTTCGCCGCGTGGGAGCTGAAGGGCCGCTTCCCGGCGATTCTCGACCACCCGGCGCAGGGCGCGGCGGCGCGCGAGCTCCACGACCACGCGCGGGAGTTGCTGGCGGAGATCGTCGCGGCGCGCAGCCTGACCGCGCGCGGGGTGTACGGCTTCTGGCCCGCGAGCACGGATGGGGACGACGTCGTCCTCCACGACCCGGAGACGTCCGCGGCGGCAGGGGGCGGCGCGGAGCTCGTGCGCTTCCCGATGCTGCGCCAGCAGGAGTCGTTCGGCGACGACCGGCCGTACCGCTCGCTGGCGGACTTCGTCGTTCCCGCCGGCCTGGGGCTGACGGACTACGTAGGGGCGTTCGCGGTGACCGCCGGCATCGGCGTCGACGATCTCGTGGAGCGCTACGAGCGGGACCACGACGACTACCGCGCGATCATGGTCAAGGCTCTGGCCGACCGCCTGGCCGAGGCGTTCGCGGAGATGCTGCACGCGCGCGTCCGCCGCGAGTGGGGGTACGAGCCCGGGGAGGCTCTCTCGAACGACGACCTCATCGCCGAGCGCTACCGCGGGATCCGCCCCGCTTTCGGCTACCCGGCCTGCCCGGACCACAGCGAGAAGTTCAAGCTCTTCGATCTGCTCGACGCGCGCGCCGCCGGTCTGGACCTGACCGAGAGCGCCGCGATGACCCCGGCGGCCAGCGTCAGCGGCCTGTACTTCGCGCATCCGGAATCGCGGTACTTCACCGTCGGCCGCATAGGCGCCGACCAGGCGGCGGCGTACGCCGCCCGCAAGGGGCTGCCGGTCGACGAAGTCGAGCGCTGGCTGGCCGCCTGTCTCGCCTACGATCCGGCCAGCGCTCCCGCCGCGGTCGCCGCCGGGTAGCGCGTCACTCCACTACCGACTCAACTCGTCCGTTGCGGGCGGACCCTCACGTGCTCAAGCCGATCCGCCACCCACGCCGACCTCGGCGTCTGGTCGACGCGGTCGACCTGGCTCATGGTCGTCACTTGCACTCGAGCCGCCACTGGTACTGGCACGCACCGGCGCGGGGGGCGTTGTCGCCAGGGAACGGCTGGCTCCAGGCGCCTGCATTCCCGGGTTTGCTCCAGCCGCTGCACGCGTTGCGAGCTCCATCGCACCGACTGCTTCCTTCGACTTCTCGAAAGCACACGCGGCATTCTCTTACCATTTCGCCACTCAAGGCATCGAGGGCGCGGGTGACGGCGGCGGCGATCCGTTCGTGGATGTCGAGTCTTCTTGCAAACTCCGAAATCCTGGGGACGGGTACGTTGTCCCGACTATACTTGGGCCAGCGGATACTGATCGTTGCATGTCCTCCGTTCCGAATGACGTTCACAAAATCCGGCTCATGAATCGGTTCCCGGGCGAAATCCTCGCGCGTGCACCGAAGACGGGTTCGTTCCAATGCGTCCAGAGTACGCCGGCGGGAAGCCTCTGCGTCCTCGTCGGCGGACCCATCCCAATTGCATTTCACGGGTGCGGAAGCGGACCAGCTCATCTCGGCGGTGGAATGCGGAACCGTTGTGCTGTGAAAGACGAACAGCTCCAGTACGTTCCGCGTCAGGGGTGTCGACATCTGGAACTCCACGTCGTCCGTTCTGGCTGCCTCGCAGGCCTGGTAGGAGGCGTGAGCACCCGGGTCGAGTTCATCCAGATACTGTTGAAAGTCGAACTGGTTGCGGAGTTCGTTCCTCTCTCCGCTGCAGTACTTCATCGCAATTGCGTTCGCATCGCCGCCGGACGTGTCCAAACCGAGCGCGCTCAGGTCGAGGCCGGATGATCTGCTATCCGAGCGCTGGTGTTCAGCGCAGAAACTCGTCAAGATGTTCACGAGCTGGTTCCGGCTCATGGCGCTCTGCAACGTCGTCCGGGATAGCCGCAATACTTCGAGGCAGTGATCCACCGTCTGACCATGAAGAGACGCGGTGCAGAAGGATACAGCCGTCAAAACAGTGGCGACCGCGGTTTTCATTGTGCTACTTCCTTTCGCGCATGGATGAGTTGGACTCAGGGATCGATGCCCCCCTCCATCAGGGGTACATCCTCCAGGCTGTAACGGCCGCAGCCTTCGCACCGAAGACCGTCCCGCGGCGTGATCGTAAAGTGGGTCCACTGTTCGTCGAGCCCGCAGACGTTCGGGATTACCGTCTCCTCTTGCAGTTGGCCGGGGCCAAAGTCGTACAACCGCTGATCGCAGTCGACGAACAGATCACTTGCGTATATGCGGATTCCAAGCTCCAGGCGGCTGATCGCCACGTGCGCCTGCACGTCGAACTCGATCCAGTGCGCTGCGCGATCACGAACCGGGTACCGGTGGACGTTGCGGATCGTGAAGTCGGGTTCTCCCGCCGGTACGATACGCAACCCCGAAAGTCTGGCCGAGAGGCCTTCCGCCTCGGCACGCACCTCGAATCCACCGGGTTGGCGCCCCGTAAGCGAGCCGGAACTGGTGATTGTCGCCACCACGGTGTTGCTCGATATCCACTCGGCGTCGACACCCTCCCGTGTCGTGCCGTCGGACATTCTGATGTTCGCGCTCAGTTGCACCTCCTGCCCCACGTCCAGCTCGCGGCCGTCTGCGAACCATGGTGGAGCGTGGACGCTCAGTTCTTGCGGCGTGGCCGCCGGCGTTGGGCGCGTTGGAGCGGTTGGAGCGGTTGGAGGATCGTCGCCGTACGCGACCAGGAGTCCGAGAACGCCGACGACACCGACGAGAATGGTGTTCCGTGTTCGCAACTGCCCCCTCCCGGGGTCATTCCGAAGTCCCACCGGTCCACCACGGAGGCCATGTGGTCGTCCGGAACCGGTCGTACCACTCCCTGACGGTCTGTTCGGACAGCTTCCCGCGGAAGGAGTAGGCGCGATGGATCGAGGGTGATTCCCAGTGCCCCTCGTTGACGGCGATCCAGGTATCCCAGAAGAACGCACCGTGCACCAGGCCGGGGTACGCCTCCATCGTCTCGAACAGTGCCCTGTACAGGTTGTCCTGAACCTCCTGGCCGTCGTCGAGGCCGTTCCCGTTCGTATCGGCGAACACGAGGGAACCGTTCTCCGGAAACCTGCTCGGGTGCGCTGGAGTCTCAACCGTGTCGACGGCCGCGTATTCGAGAAAGACCAGCGGTCGGCCCGGGTTGCGTTCCGCGATCGGGATCAGGTGGTCTCTGAAGATTCCTTCGTACCCTTGCCGCAGGCTGTCGACGTCCAGGACAGTGGTCGGCGGTTCGTCCAGCAGCGGGAACCACGCGCTGACGCCGATGACGTCGAGGGCCAGGTCTTTCCACAAGTGCCACGAGCCCGGCGTGAACCAGTCGCGCCCACTAGTGTCCCAAGAAACTCGAGGCGGCTACCCGTAAGTTACAGAATGCAAA